>JAPLGF010000339.1 GCA_026390275.1 Candidatus Atribacteria bacterium | reverse complement strand
CAAACAAAACTAAGCCAACCTCAGCAGGGATATCAATTCCCTCTTTTTTTAAAACTTCAAATGAACCAATTCCCATGAGATTGTTACAAGCATAAATTACCGAAGGTGGAGGTTTCAAAGAAAGCAGTTCCAGGGTCAATTTTTCTCCGCTTGATTTTTTAAAATCTCCAATTTTAATGTATTCTTCTCTAATCGGGTAAGAAAGTTCCTCAAAAGCTTGCAAACAACCTTCCAGTCTTTCTCTCCCGGTAGAAGTATCTTGCGGACCAGCAATAATGCCTATTCTTTCATGTCCCAAGCTCACGAGATGTCTTATCATCTCGTTACTCCCTTTTCGATTGTCTATCAGAACAAAATCTACCTCTCGTTTTCTTATCTCTATCTCTTTATCTAGAACTACTACTGGTACCCCTAAATCGAGTAAAAAGTCCACATGCTCACCTTTATTACTTCCAGGAACCAGAATAACTCCGTCTACTTGCTTACCGTAAAGCATTTCTACTGCCTTTTTCTCTTTAGATATATGGTAGTTGGTATTGGTTATCAACATATCGTAGTCCTTTTCCGCCAAAGAAGTTTCAATACCCCTTAGCACTTCAAGAAAAAAGGGATTCTCCAAATCACAAATTACCACTCCAACTACATTACTTTTTTTACTTCGTAAATTTTTAGCTAGAATATTTGGATGATAATTTAATTCCTTCACCGCTTTTATTACTTTTTTCTGGGTTTCATCAGTTACAAATCGACTCTGGTTTACTACATGAGATACAGTAGCCACAGAAACCCCCGCACGAATCGCGACATCCTTGATGGTCACAGCTAATCTTTTTGTCCTTACCATTTCATTGATACCTTTCGAAAAAAGGAATATTCAAAAACGGTTTTTTGACTTTTTAGATTTTTTTTCAATAATACTTAATCCAGCGGGAAATCCCCGCCTGCAAAGGTGGGGGTATCTATACGGTTACTTAAACGATTACTTAAACGATTACTTACAATTATACCTTAATATTCTATGCTGTCAATTGAATTAAATTGAATAAAGTGTACCCCTTTGTCAAGACAAAATTCTATGAAATTTAAGGTGATAAACTCCGGAAAAAGAGGCAAGTGACCAAGAGCGGCTCATCGCCAAAGCCCACCAGCTTCTGGAAAACCCCTCGACGGTATCGGCGAGCTTCCCACGGGGAGGGAAGAGATATCTTGCCTCCCTGAGCAAAGAACCTCACCACTGGGTGCTCAATCAAGACCTCATCGACCATGATGCCCGCTTTGATGGGTACCAGGGGATAGAAACCAGTGAAAAGAATCTCTCTCCCCAGGAAGTGATCCAAGCCTATCACACCCTGGGGACCATCGAAGAATCTTCCCGGATCATGAAATCAACCCTGGAAGTCCGTCCCATTTTCCCCTGGACTCCCCGACGGATTCGAGGACATTTTGCGGTGTGCTTTCTGGCTTTTCTTCTGGAACGAATCCTGGAACGATCACTCCAAGGGGCGGGAATCCCGGCCTCACCGGAAACCATCCGAGAAACCCTCAATTCCCTCCAGGTAGCAAAAGTTGATATCGACCATCAGCCCTACTACCTCAAGATGAAAGGAAACCCCCCTCGCTCAAAAGATCCTTCGACTCCTTAAAATTCCTCCTCTTCATAATGTCACCCCCTGTCCGGAGTTGAAATTAAGAGTGTAGGGGCAACTTTGCTCTTTTTAAAATTAGAAATGGCTCAATCAAGCACTTTTTAGAGATTGAACTGATAAAGTCAGGATTTATGATAAACTATCTCCGGAAAAAAATCATTGAAGAAATGGGAAATATTTCCGATACACCAGAAGGAGTGGGGAGGGAGAGGATCATCGTACAGATTATTTTTCATTGATAAGGAGGTACAGACATGAAACGGAATGCGGTAATGGGAACGATTCTGATTTGCCTGGCATTGGTATGGTCTGGGGTCGGATGGAGTGAGGTGATGAAACCCCAGTATAGGGAAACGGAAGACCTGATGACCTTTGTACAAAAGGCGGCTGCTCTCATCGAAAAAGAGGGGGAAAAGGTCTTCCCGGATTTTGAGAAGAAAGGGAGTGAATGGTTTCTGGGTTACCGGTACCTCTTTGCCCTGGATATGAAAGGGATCCGGCTCATTTATCCACCCGACCCTTCAACTGATGGGACAAACATTTTAGACTTAAGAGATGTGGATGGAAGACCCATGATGCAGCAGCAGATCGATGAGGTCTCAGGTGAAAAAACCGAGGGTTGGTCCCACTATCAATGGCCCAAACCGGGAGAAACCGAACCTCATTGGAAAGACACCTATGTCAAGAAAGTAAAAACCCCTTCCGGGAATGATATCGTGATAGGAAGTGGACTCTACGATATGAAGATGGATACCCTGTTCGTGGTTGATCTGGTGGAAGATGCCACCGCTCTGATTGCCAGAATAGGGAGAGAGGCTTTCCCTATCTTTCATGACAAGACCAGTCACTACCTCTTTCGCGACGTCTATATCTTTGTTTATAACAATCAAGGCATCAACCAGGTCCTGCCCTATGAACCAAAAAAGGAAGGGACCAGTCTTTACGATTATAAGGATGACACTGGCATGCTGGTCATCCAGGCTTTCATTCAAACTGCAAAAGACCATCCCGGCGGTGGGTGGGTGGAATATCGGTGGCCCAAGCCGGGAGAAACCAGGCAATCACCCAAAATCTCCTTTGTGAAAGGGGTAACCGTCAACGGGGAAACTTTCGTCATCGGATGTGGAATTTACCCGGAAAAGCAATAAAGAATAATGATCAGTGATTGGGGATGGACTCGGTTATCCCTTCCCCAATCACCCCGATGATAACGATCGAAAAAAGGGAGAATGAAAATGAAAAAAGCAAACCAGACTTATCTTTTTATTCTTTTCACCGGAATCATTTCACTCGTTCTGTGCATCGGGGGAAATTGTATCTCTCAGCCACTCTCACTTCTCCTTCTCCACGTCAATGACACTCACTCCCATATTGATCCGGAAACCTATACCGTTCCCATCAATGGAGTACCAACCAAAATCCGGCTGGGAGGATTTGACCGATTGATGACAGCCCTGAATGAAGAACGAGCCAGGGACAAAAATATTCTATTCCTGCATGCCGGAGACATTTTTCAGGGAACACTTTATTTTTTTGAATTTCAAGGACAGGCAGATGAGGCTTTTCTCAATCTCATGAACCTGGATGCCATGGTACTGGGAAATCATGAATTTGACCGGTCCTCAGCCCTTCTCGCCGGTTTCATCGATGGAGCTCAGTTTCCCGCCCTCTCTGCCAATATCGATGTCTCTGCGGATCCCGTTCTCCGTGGGAAAATCGTTCCCTTTATCATTCGAGAAGTGGAGGGGGAAAAAGTCGGGATTATTGGACTCACCACCCCGGACACCACCACCATCTCCTCACCGGAAAGCACCGTTCTTTTCAATTTCCCGGTCCCTGGTGCCCGGGCTGCGGTGGCAGAACTGGAAAAGCAGGGAATCAATAAAATCATGGTCCTCTCCCATCTCGGAGTGGAAGAAGATATCAAGCTGGCCCAGCAGGTTTCGGGAATCGATGTGATTGTGGGGGGTCATTCCCACACTCTGATGGGAAATTTCTCGGCCTTTGCATATCACACTTCTTACTCCTATCCCCTCCATCAAAAAGATCCCGATGGAAAAGACGTTCTCATTGTCCAGGCCTGGGAATGGGCCAAGGTCCTGGGAAAGATACGACTCACCTTTGATGATGCCGGAAATGTGGTGGATGATCAACCGAACCCGGTTTTCATCGTCGGGGAGGCTTTCGATCAAAAGTGGCAGGACACCAATGGAGACGGTCAGGTCAACGAAAAAGACGCCTATACCCCCGTCACCCAGGAAAACGCTCCTGACCGTTATCGTTCTATCGTCCAGTATATCAATCAAAGTGGGCAGGCCCGAATCTTTGCCGAAGATCCCCCGGGTAAGCAACTCCGGGATCGTTATTGTCTGAACGTGCAAAAACTAAAGGGTACCGTCATCGCTCAATCCCCGGTCGATCTCACCCGGAATGGCATGAATTCCGGCCCCGGACCCCTCATTGCCGCCGGGATGCTGGAAAAAACCGCTCACATGGGAGCTCAGATGGCATTGCTCAATCCCGGAGGGGTCCGAGTTGATATCCCGGCCGGTCCGGTTTCGATCAGTACCGTGTATGACCTCATTCCCTTTCAGTCCACCCTGGTGCTTGTGACCCTCACCGGACAGGAAATGGATAACGCTTTAGAAGATATGGTTGATTTTTGTCTCTCAGAAAACGGATACGGAGCCGGTATTTATGCCTATGTGGCTGGAGTCCACTTCTCACTCGATCTCACGAGTCCCAGGGGGCAACGGGTTTTTGATTTGAAAATCCGCCAGAAAGACGGAGCATACCAAACTGCTCAACCTCAGGAAACATATCACCTGGTTACCCTCAACTTCCTGGCTGAGGGGGGAGATAAAAACCTGACCCTGGGGAAGATCCAGAACAAAGTGGATACCGGTTTTGTCGATGCTGATGTGTTTATGGAATATATCAAAGGAAAAACCCTCCAGGAACCATCAGAAGAACTCGTGACTCTATCGTCAGGTGATTAAAGATGTTTTTTTTCCAGAAGAAAACGATAGGAAAGAGGAGAATATCTCATGAAAAGTGAAATGAAGAAAAAAGAAAGAGTTTCTCAGGTCAGTGGTACGTATCTTCTTGGTGTGATGTGTCTCATGATGATCCTGGTTGGTCCGGTTCATGCCGCAACCCAGGAACTACCGGACCCGGAAACTCAACCGGTCATGACGTTTGTTCAGAAAGCGGCAGCTCTTATTGAGAAGGAAGGCGAGAAGATCTTTCCGGAATTCGAAAAAAAGGGGAGTGGGTGGTTCTCGGGTGACCAATATATCTTCGGATTGGATCTCACCGGAACCCGGGTGATTTTTCCACCAGATCCCTCCACAGTGGGAACCAACGTCTGGAACCTCCAGGATGAAGCCGGAAAATTTCGAAACCAGATCATCATCAACGAAGTGTCTGGACCGAAGTCTTCCGGTTGGGTCCATTATATGATTCCCCGGCCGGGAGAAACCACCTCCCGCTGGAAATCATCCTACGTCATGCGGGTGAAAGCTCCTTCCGGGAAAGAGTATGTGATCGGGAGCGGCCTCTACGATATGAAAATGAATAAGATTTTCATCGTGGATCTGGTCGATGATGCGGCCACCCTGATCAATAAAATGGGGCAGGATGCTTTCCCCATCCTGCAGGATAAGACCGGACCCTTCATTTTCCAGGATGTCTACATCTTTGTCTACACCGATAAGGGGATCAATCAGGTTCTTCCCTACAATCCGGAAAAGGAAGGGACCGATCTTTCCAATGTCCAGGACCAAAATGGTAAGCTGTTTGTTCAGGAGATCATCAAAACCGCAATCGCTCATCCCGAAGGGGGATGGGTAGAATATGGATGGCCCAAACCGGGAGAGACGAAGGAATCGAAAAAAATCTCCTACGTGAGGGCGGTCACGGTTAACGGAGAGACCCTGGTCTTAGGAAGCGGATTCTATCAATAAACCATCACTTCGCAACTATTGATTCGGTCTCGCTGTGCTGAAGAAAAATGATTTCGGAGAACGGATGATCACTCACCGTGGAAGAAATCCGGGAACAATCACCCAATGGATCAATTTCCCCGGTTCTGGTTGGGCTATTTTCTAAGTGATGTATGACAACCACCGAAATCATATCCAATTTTTGTTACAGGTCATGAGGCTCAATGATTTTGAAATGTTGGTGAAGATGATCCCCCGGGTTTATCGTACTTATCATATCCAGGGGTTTAGTTATGATTATTTCACCACGGTTTTTCCGGTGGGGATCAAAGTGATGGATGAACATCTAATGAATATCTACTATTTTTTATAATAGCTATACACTTTTTCGAAGGCAGCGATCATGGCATCAACATGGCGGTCATCGTAGACCGGGTGGGTAGGAAAACAGAAAGTTCGTTCTTCCAGCCAGGCGGCATTTTCACAAAAAACATTCCGATAGTCAACCGATTGGGGCTCGGCATACTCCCTGGAATTGAAGGGGAATTTAGCGGTTCCAAAGCCGTTGTGTTCGACATAAGCTTTTTCTTTGTACATTTGAGGCCACAGCACCGGAGCGACCGGCACCCCCTCGGCCTCGATCGCTTGCCAAAATTCTTTGATGGTACAGGTGATGTGATCCAAATCGATGACCATGGGGAAAAGCCAGAATGAAATGTACTTCTCTTCCTTACCATGAGGAGGAAGATACTGAACTGCCTCATGATCCCGGAAAGCCTTTATGAACTTCTCTCCCATCTCCACCCGTCGCTTTTTATTCCATTCATCAAAGCGTTCCAATTCACAGAGTCCAATGATGGATTGAATCTCGGTCAAACGGTAATTATAGCCGACCCGCTGATGGATATAGAAGAGCTTCTTTTCCAATTCCAGCAAGCGAAGCCGTTCCTTGACGTCGTAGCCGTGATCCCGGAAGGAACGGGCTGCCCAGGCAAGGTCTTCGTCATTGGTGACCACCGCTCCTCCCTCGCCGCCAGTAGTAAAATGTTTTGACTGGCAAAAACTGAAACATCCGGCATGGCCGATGCTCCCCACTTTTTTTCCCCGGTATTCGCTGCCGTGAGCTTGAGCGCAATCTTCTACGACGAAGAGATGATGTTTTTTGGCGATAGCCATGATTTCATCCATGTCACAGGGTATCCCATAGAGGTGAACCGGCACGATGGCCTTGGTTCGAGAAGTGATTTTCTTCTCGATCGACGAGGGATCGATGGTGTGAGTGTCTCTGCGGACATCGGCAAACACCGGGATGGCTCCGGCCTGAACCACGCAGAAGGACGATGCAATGAATGAATAGGAGGTCACGATCACCTCATCACCCGGGCCCACATCGCAGGCTGCTAAAGCGGTATGGAGAGCGGAGGTCCCATTAGAGGTGGATATCCCAAACTTGCAGCCACAATATTCTGCCCATTTTTCTTCGAATTCGACTCCCTTATGACCGGTCCAATAGTTTACCAGACCGGTTTCAAGTGGCGCCAAAGCCTCTTTTCTGGTTTTTTCCGAAAAACTCGGCCAGGTTGGGAATTTCTCTTTAAAAACCGGTTCTCCACCAAATTTTGCTAATTGTGCCGACATATTGCATCCTCCTTCAACCATTTAATCGCTATTCTTTTATAGAGATTTTACACAAGGACGATCTATTCTCATAAAAGGGGTGGCATAAAAGTTGGGGCGTGTTCATGGGGGCGAGGGAAAATTGACCTTCATTTTCGTAGAAGCACCATCTCGCTGCGAAATCAGCTCTGAATTGGCACCAGGATGATGCTCCTACGGATGAGGGGTTTACCTCCTCACTGCACCCATCAAGGAAAAAACAATATGAATGAACCACCAAAGGTACTGGGCGAGGAAGGAGTTATTTACGACATATGGATTTCCACGTTATCGGCCACGCCACCCATAATGGTGTAGGTACCCGGAACAGTCTGGAGAAGAGAAGCGGGAACCAGAGTATTCACCCGCCCATGTGCGGCTAACCGGGCGATGAATCGCTGCCAGCTCACCCCTCCGCCGATGTATCCATCCAACCAGAAACTCCGGTCTTTTGCCCCAACAATCTGGGCTGGACCGATGGAGTTGGCTTTGGGAGGAACCCAGGACCAATCACCACCGAAGGAATGAAGAGCGTTTTGCATGATGGTCATGGGATGCAGCTCAACACAGCGCGGACCCTGCTGTTTGTAAGCTTCTATATCATCTCCAAACTCGAAACCGAGATGAGCTTCCCAGAAGGCGATGTGTCCACACCATCCCACCCCGCCGTAACAACAATCGGCTCCACCTTCGTCAGCGATCATTTTTCCATAATCCTGGATCACGTCTTTGGTAGGAAAATGGATGTTCCTGGTGAGGGGTCGGAGTTCCGGCTTGATCAGGTTGAAAAAATTCTCCCACATGGATTTCTGGAACGAACCGGGCCAGTCGATGGGGGCAGTATTACCATTCTCATCGGTGTATTCATCCATATTAAAGGTATGAACGTTTTTCATAGAAAGATTGAACTCGTTGATCATCCGGGCCGCGATGTCATACTGGGGCATGGGACCCACCGGCAGGATGAGTACCAGCTTTTCGTTCTTTTCGGAGGATTGACGGATACGCGTTACAAGATCCAGGGCAAATTCGAAATAGAACCTATCTGCCGATTCTATCACCCGGATTTTGAACTGGGGGTTGGAATGATGGGTGATCTCTTCTTTTTTGATCGTGCGTACCC
>JAPLGF010000254.1 GCA_026390275.1 Candidatus Atribacteria bacterium | reverse complement strand
AACCGGCCCGAAAGCGTATCACTTCTCCGACGTGATAATCAGTCTCATCATCTTCGATATCGATGACTAAATAATTGCTGGTTGCTCCGATTATTTTAACATGTCCTCTCTCTAAATATAACTGCGAGTCGTCAATATCCTGCAATCCCATGGCCAGGAGCGCCCGTTTGTGCGGGTAGGGAAGGAGCAGTTGATGGGATGGGATCCGGCCAAAAGCATCGTACCCGGGATCCTGGTTCCATTCCGGTTTTTTCTCCCGGACTTCCACGATTTCTGTTTCGATGTAGAAGGCACCCTGCCGAAGCCATGCCATGTCCCGCTTACGGCTGATATCACTTCCGAAGAGGAAGGCTTCCCCGCACCGGATCTGGTTGACCTCCGGGAGAATCAGACCGTCTTCCCACAACGAGAAAAAGGTGGTTCCCCCTACCGAGAGGATCACATCCCGGAGCCCGGTTTTTTCAACAAACGCCCGTTTCCACTGGATGAATTCCCGAATCTTGCTCTCATTCGGTAAGACTCCGGAAAGACAGGCCAAGGTGGTGCTCAATCCCCGGATGGTGAGATGGCGGAATCTCCTGATGGTTTCACTCGCCGCCAGGAGTTCTTCCGGGAGAAAACCTTCCCGTCCATCGCCATTTTCTACTGCCAGGATAACCGGACAGTTCACCCCTCTTTTGCCGGCTTCCCGATCCAGTATCTCTAATATTTCCAGGTGAGAAACAAAGGGGATGATGTGAAGATCGGTGATTACCGGACATTCCGACACCATGGGGAGACGGATCAGGTAAAGCTCGACTGGTTGCGATGTCAAATTTTGGATCCGGCGGAGATTGAGGATATTGGAATCGGCAAAGCAGGTGATTCCCGAGGAGAGAAGAAGACGAACGAGAGGTGGATCGGCACAGAAACCTTTGGTGACCGCCACCGGCTGTAGATTCCATTGCTGGCACTTCTTCTGGATTCGGGTGATATTCTCGCTGATGATGGACAGGTCAATTTCCAACCGCGGATACATCTCCGGCACCACCGTTGACTGGCATGTTTGTCTTATCACTTTGACTGAAGGAGAAAGCGGCACAGCACGATTAAGGAGGCTCTAAACAAAAAGAGCCCCCTTTTCAGGAGGCTCTCAAACATTTCCCAGTTACCGTTTGGAGAACTGGTAACGAGCCCGTGCGCCTCTCTGACCATATTTTTTCCGTTCTTTCATCCGGGGATCCCGCCGGAGGAGGGTGGCTTTTTTGAGGACCGGCCGCATGCTCAAGTCGATTTTCAAGAGTGCCCGGGAAGCTGCCAGGGACATGGCTCCCGCCTGACCGCTCAAACCTCCGCCTTCCACTTTCACTTCGATATCAAAACGTCCCTCGGTTCCGGTGAGGGTGAGCGGGCGCATCGCCAGAATCTGGAGGACTGGGCGGGGGAAGTAATCATTCAGTTCCCGATCATTTACGGTTACCGTCCCTTTTCCCAGAGTCATCCATATTTTGGCAATCGAAGTTTTTCTTCGTCCAGTCGCGTAATACTTTACGGCAACGTCCACGTCATTCACTCCTTATCTCGAGGGGGATGGGATTTTGAGAGGCATGCGGATGCTTGTTCCCGGTGTAGACTTTCAGTTTCCCGATGATCCGGCTTCCCAGCCGGTTGTGGGAAATCATTCCCCACACGGCGCGGCGAACGATTTCCTCCGGTCTCCGCTTCAGGAGGTGCCGCATGGTTTCTTCCCGGAACCCTCCGGGGTAGCCGGTATGGTGCCGATAGAGCTTCTGATCCAGTTTCTTTCCAGTGACTTGCACCTTTTCCGCATTGATGACCACGACATAATCACCGGTATCCAGGAAAGGGGTAAAAATCGGTTTATTTTTTCCCAAGAGTGTCTTGGCAATTTGAGTTGCCATTCGTCCCAGGGTATACTGTGAGGCATCGATAACGTACCACTTGTGCTCTATTTCCTTCACTGACGGGATGTAGGTTTTCAAAATCATAAACACTTCTCCTCCGCTGTTATTAAGACATACGAATTGTAAATAACGTTTCCGGAAATGTCAAGCTCAATACGAAGGGAGTGGAAGGGAAATGGAAAAAACAACGACACCTCACCCTCTCCGGCTCATTGTTTTTCCGACCGATGATTGAAATTCCCGAACGGTGATGATAGAATGGCCATCGTCGCAAGGTTACTACTCGGAAAAAATCAGCCTACGGCGTAAAATTAAAAAAGGTGTAAGTGATGAGGTGAAGAAATGCCTAATATCCGGTCGGCAGTGAAAAATTTAAGGAAGAGTGAACGAAGAAGAGTTCAGAATCTGAGCGTCAAGAGTGCTACAAAAACGCAAGTCAAGAAATATATCCATCTGATCAATGAAGGAAGGGTCGAGGAAGCCCGGGCCCTGCTTCCCGCGGTGTTCAAAAAGGTCGATATGGCTGTCACGAAGAATGTGTTTCATCGAAATAAAGCTGCCCGTATCAAGTCCCGTTTGAGTCGAAAACTCCCGGTGGTGTCGGAGCCTGCTCCGGTTCAACCCTGACTGCGATCTGGCTGATCAGATCCAACATGAGCATTCCAAAATCAGACGAGGTACTTTTCATCAGCCTGTCCATGTGATTCAGGGTGCGAAAGATATCCTGAATGTCGGACAGGCTGTATTTTTTGGCATATCCCCTGACTTTCTGCAATTCAAAGTTGTTGAGTGGCGTGTTTTTCCAGAGGTCTTTCGTCTCTCCCGTCTCCCTCGATGGGACGGGTCCGATCCGAAAGTTGGATACACTCACTGAGGTCTTCTTCCCTGATATCGTATTCTAGCCAGAACTGATAGAGTTTTTTTCGGGCCGGAGGGGTGAATGTCACCTTTTCCTGGGCAATTTTCTGGTTCAACCACTCCCAGAAATCCCTCTCTCGAAATTCAATCTGGATGATGACTCCTCGCTCCCACTTCTTTTTGAGAACATCTCCCGGGAGATAGAGGAAAAAATAATCCGGGGGGAACGAACGGTTCCTTGAGATGCAGAAGGCGACGTCTTCGGAGACCCCGTCCAAAGTGATGAGCCGGTTCTCCGGAAAAAGGGAAAGCTCCCGAAGCGAAGTCTCATTTTCCTTCCAGCCCCTGTCATTGTGAATCATGACCGTTTGCTTCACCTGGAATTTTTCTTTCACCCGGGGAAGATAGGTGGTGTCCCACAAGTTCTGGCTCACGTTCAATTCGATGATGAAAAAGCGGTTCGGTTCCTCTTTTCGTGTCATCCACTCTTTAAAAGTGGTCCTTTCCATTCTGTTTCACCTCCCATCGATTCTCTTTCCAAAGGAAGCCCACTGCTCCCTTTTCCCGGGTGATAAAAAACGGAATTCCCCGGCTTTTCAGCAGAGCCAAGGTTCGGGCATCCGGATGTCCATAGGTGTTCTCACCGCAGGAAATTATAGCAGTTGTACACCCGATCCGAGTCAGGAGTGAGGGAAGAATGGCAAGATATTTTCCGTGATGGGGCATGACCAGGACAT
>JAPLGF010000146.1 GCA_026390275.1 Candidatus Atribacteria bacterium | reverse complement strand
TCGGTACCCGCAGGATGAGACTTCCCACCCGGGTGGAAAGAGTATGGGGATAGGTTCCATTCCGGTAGCCCTTGCAGGTATAGGTCCGTTCATAGTATTCCGCTTCCAGTTGCTCAGTGACCTGAGCTTTAAGGATTTGATTCAAGACTGATTCCAAGAGTTCTGCCATCCCTGAATCTTTGGTGTTTTTCAAAAAAAGGTGATGCAAAAGTTCTGAATTTACGGTAATCTGATATTGAGCCATTTTCAAATCCCTCCGGTTTTAGTGTTTTGTTTGCAAACTACATTCTAACCGAGGTTTTTGAAAATGGCTCTTCCTTTTTACACCATTATATGGACTCTACTGCAAACTGCTGTACTTTTATCTTGCCATTTGCTGTATTAGTATTTTGCCATATACACAGAGATTAAGGATATATCGGTTGTATCCCAAATCATAACTGGTGACGAGAACCAATTGATTTTGAACGAAGTGTTGAATCATATTTTGAGAAAAAATGAGTCCGTTTCCAGACCCACGATTTGAGCCAAAAAGACTCACCGCTGGTTGGTTCAGCAAGGCGGTATTCCCTCTGATGTAAATAATGGTTGGAGTATGGGATTTTCCCAGCTTTTCCCGCAATTGTGATGGGTATGACCTGGAATGAACTGGAATGATCTCGTAACCAAGCCCATAGAGTTTTTCTACCAAAGCTGAATAATGGGTTATTTTTTTCTGGGCGGTGATAAGAACTTGGATATCTGCCTCGGAGAGATGAAACAGGCTCTTCCAATCTTCTGGATTCAATAAAAAAAAGTCAGAAAAAGTGAAGCGGTTTATGAGAAGGACATCGAAGAGTTGATTGATCTTCTTTCGGCTCCAGTTAGGGAGGTGGGCAAGAGCCGTCCAATAAACCGCTTCATGAGAAATGTGAACTATACTCGACCGAACCTCTCCCATCAGGCGGATTTCCGGGGAAAAAAATGATACCCATCAGGATAGCCCTTCATACTGCAAACAGTACCATATGACCATGAAAACACGATCTACTCATTCTGTCATTCTGAGGAGTCTGGTGTTTTAACCAGACGACGTGAGAATCCCATCCCTTTTCATTTCCCTTCCTGGAGGTGGTAGGGGGTGGGTACCTTTTTTGTTTATCCCTTATAAACGAAGAAAAGATGAGATTGCCACGTCGCATAAGACGCTCCTCGCAAGGACGGATTTTGGATGATATCCTCACGCCTTCAGAAAAAAAGAAGGCTTAGGATGACAGTTTTGTTGTTGGATGAGATTATCATGGCCTCAAAATGCGTGGTCTCGCAATGACGGCTTTTTTTCTATTTACTCGTCACTGGATTACCTGGATTAAGAGTCAATACATCAAATTTTTGAATCCCAGGATACTCGCTCGATAGTTTTCCTCACTCATTCCAATGGAATGGTACTCTTCTGCATATCCAATCAATCCCCCGTTATGGTGTCCCAGGTGTTCGAAGAGATGTTCGATATAATCATGGATATCGGAGGGGTTTCCGGAAATCCCGGTTGTTTGGTAGCTGACCGGACAGCAAAAACAAACCGAACCCCCAAAATCTCTGCCTAATTGAGGAATGTCATAGAGATTTGGCTGGCTGATGTTGAGAATATCAACACCAATTTCTATGAAATCTGGAATGATGGGGTAAATAAAACCGCAGGTGTGAAAATAGACATACATCCCTTGCTGGTGGATGAGATCGAATTGTCTTTTATACCGGGGTTTGAAGATTTTTCTCCATCGATCGGGAGCAATCATCAGCCCGTTTTGCGAACCCCAATCATCCAAAAAGATAATGGCGTCAACTCCCAGAGCCGATACTTCTCGTATGAGGTTTTCTTCAAAACCGAAAACAATATCGATCAATCGCTCGACCGGTTGAGGCCTGGTATACAAAGCGGTTAATACCTCTTCAAACCCGGCAAGAAAGGTCATGGTGGTGAATCCTGACAACGCCAGGCTCGCCATCAGAAATTTATCAGGAAATTTGGTTTTCTTTTGAAGGAGCTCATCATATCGACCGGGGAATGATAATGGAGGAGGGGTGAGTTGCTCGATCGAGTCCCAATCTTTGAGGATGGGTTCCAGGGGTTGGCCCATGGTTTCATCTTTTCTTGACCAGCGGAATCCCCATTCGGAATAATCTCGTTTTTCCCCCAAAAAGTGTTTTTGAATTTCTCCAAAGACGATATCCGATTGTTCAAAATCTTGATTCCAGATAAACAGGGGCACATAATCGGGGTGGTTTCTTTGAATTGCTCGTACAACCTGATCTCTCATCTTATTTTCTCACCCCTTCACCCGATCTTCATATCCAGCTGGGATCATGCAAAGAAAGGTAAAGACCTGGTTGGGTTCATTTTTAACCAGATGAGGTTCATCGGGGGCGATGTAAATGGCATCCCCCGGTCCCACCGTGATTTCGGTATCGCCACTCTGTATGATTCCTTTCCCGGATAAGACAAAGACCTGGTGTTCCCAGGGATGGGATTCCTCTGAGGGTTGGCTTTCGTTGGTGATGGTAAAATATCTCATTTCAAAATTTTTCGCCCCCACTTCCCTGGGGATCAACCAGCGAACTCTTTTCCCATGGGGAGTTTTTATCTCCCTGACTTCGCTCACATTTGTCCGGTACATGTCAATTCCCTTCCCTTTCCAAATGAGTCGTATTCATTCCACCAAGAACTGTATAAATCTATCGATAGTCATTCCCTGAAAATAGTTCCCAATTGTCATTCCGTGCAAGGCCATAACCAGACAATTTTCTTCATATCGGCAACCCATCAACCGTTTTTCAATCTCGATTTTATCATTCCGTCCAAAAAAATCTCCATAAAACCGGCATTTATTTACGCTTCCCTGTTTCACATCAAGCCAGGCTTCAATTTTACCAAATTCGAAATGGCGAATCTTTTTAATGATGAAAAACGGAGATTCCCCAGATTCTCGGGGTCAGGTCTTGAAATATCAGTTCTCGGTATGAAATTCACCTATCAAGACCTGACCCCCTTGCTTTACTCTTTTAAAAAAACCCGGCAGCCAGAAACATGATCGAGACCGACTGCCGGGGAAACTAATTTTTAGTATTTTTCGGGTTTGATTCTCCATCCTGAGGGTTTTTTGGAGGAGTTTGTGATGGATTTTCAGCGGGAACCCCCATTTTTTTGAGAATTTTGTTACTGCCAAGTTCGGTAATGGTTTTATCATAAGGATTGAACCAGGATATCGGCAGAGGATTGGGGACATCACTGACCGCCATGAGAATGACCGCTCCCCCCGGGTAGATCCCATTGGTTGTGACCTGGAAGTCGTTGTGATCATGAATGGGGTAAATGACCGGCCAATTGCTGTTTTCCTGACCGGGTTCTTTCTGAGATAGAGGTGCTCCGGAGGGGACGGTGACACCGTAGACTGGGTCGGCTATGGTGATGGTATCATAGGTTTCTCCCGAACCGATGTGGAGGGTAAATTTCATATAGGGTTGGGTTAAGGGCATGCCGTCAGTTCCGATAACCTGCATGTGCCAGCCGTGCTGGTGCATGGGGTGGGACTGGAACCCCATGTTGACCCAGCGAACTAAGAATTTTTCCTTGGGTTTGACACTGATAAAAGTATTATAAGCCGGCTCGGGTTTATACCAGGTTTTTCCTTTCTGGGTAGGATCTGGCTCCAGGGTATTGAACTGAAAGGGAAACACGGTTTGAGGGAAAGTCCGACCATTGACAAACCAGATTTCTGGCTTCCAATCAGGTGGGTAGAAGGACCCTTCACCGCTTTCGATGATTTTGTGCCAACGGGGATCAAGTTCGCTCAGAACAAAAGTATATTCTTTGTCATATTCAGAGTTGGTGCCGGCGCCATAAACGGTGAGGATATTCTTTACCAAAGAACCAGCCGGATACTCGACAATCCCTACCGGAAGCTCGATTTTCACTGAATTCTTTCTCTCGTCGTCAAAGGAAACCACCCGGTTGTTGTCCTTGTCGATGTAATTGGAGTCGATGGGAGCACCTAAATCTTTGGGGAAATAATCGGCCGGCCGGACGATCAGGGCACCAAACATGTGCATCTGGACGTGTTCGGAGGCCGCGACGTGGCAGTGATACATATAGGTGCCGGGATGCTCAGCCCGGAAATAATAGGTAAATTGAGAATCGGCTTCGATGGTTTCGCGAGGGGTTCCAGGTGGGAAATCTTCGGTATTGAACTGGCTGGGAATCCCTCCCGATGGGCTTAATTTATTGATAGCCAGTGTGGTTTTTTCGGAATTCAAAACTTTCCCGTCTTTCCCTATGGCGGGAGGGACATCATTGGCGGTATTGGCTGCCATCCAGGCCTGTTGAGATTTTGCATCCAGGTTGTTCCACCAGCGATCTTTTAAGAGAGTTGATAGAGGATCCCCACCCACTTTCAAGTTGTTCAAATTTTTATAGGGTCCACCATAATCCGGATCACGCCAAAACATCCAGAGTTTTTCACTATATCCACCAGCGCTTTCCGGAAAACCATCATAGGGGGTTTGAGCGTGAATTCCATGAAGATGCATGGTGTGCTCATCCTGAACCTGCTGCTTTTCCTGATAAAAGCCCCGGTTATGGATGGTGACATAGACATCATCACCCACACTGACTTCGATGAAAGGAGCTGGGAACTTAGCGTTTCCCACCGGTGATCCTTTATCTGCTTCCGCACCGTCTGGAACTTTCTGCAGGTTGAGATATCTGGGATAGGTCAACATACCACCCGGGTCGACATCGGAAAAACCCCATATATACACCGGAGATTCCCATCCGGCGATATTGCTTGGATCTTCCGAGGGGTAAACCCCGGACTGTCCATTGATATACCCGTCACTGATGTATAAATCGTAATGGATAATTTTCCCCGACCGGGCGACCGGACGGTTTTCCACCATTGACCCCATGGAATGTGACATTTCGGCGTAAGCAACCGTAGAAATGGTAAGAAATAAAGCTATTACGAGAAGGATAAATTTTTTTGCAAACACTTTACTCATCCCCCTCCGTCTCTTGATTCGAATTGAAGAAAATTAATAAACTATAAAACCTTTAAGGATGGGTTCCCATTCCGATAATAAATACTTATAAGGAAAATATTTTGGGATCCTCATGCCGGGTAACGGCACCAGATGAGGATAAAAACCTACCTCTACCAACCAAATTTCCCCACTTTAACAAAGAAGGGGACACTGGGTTGAGGGGCGGAACTTAATAACTTAGTGCCAGGCACCATGACTTTTTTTGCTTCCCCTTTTGTCGTATAATGTGGGGGGGGAGCAAGTCCCCACCGTTCGTTCTTCCTCCCCGGAGAGCAGACCGGGGGGATGAGCGCCTCCAAAAACGGCTCTTCACCATTGCTCGGGATTTCTTTGCCCGTCCGCAGGGGAACATCCCCCCGGTCTGCGGGAGCCGAGCCAAAACCAAAGCCGGTTATCGGTTCTTTGATCATCTGGAGATGACCATGAACATCCCTCTTGCCTCCCATTACCAGGCCACCACCGAGCGGGTGAAAAGAGAACCCCCCTGGTGTTTGCCCTGCAAGACACCACCTTCCTCGACTATCAGACCCCTCCCCCCGAGCTTTTTTTATCCAATGAAAGGGATCGAATCCCAAAGGGAGAAGTCCGGATAAAGGCTTTCTTCGGGTTTTTACCTTTAACCTTTTACATTTTACAGTCTTTCCTCGAGAGGGGTGGTGCCTTTTCGTAGGGGCGTATGGTGATGCGCCCAAAACCGGTGTGATGCCCTGAACTATTTACATTTCACTATTCATGATTTACGGTATTTTCAGGATAGGAGATAAAACCCGTGCTGTTGTTTGGACACCTGGGAATCACCCTTGGGGTTTTTGAGGCAGGAGCCTCGATCTCCCGATGGGGGAAGGGAAAAAAGATCGATCTGGAATCGATCTTCCCGTTGATCTTGATTGGATCCATGCTCCCCGATATCATCGATAAGCCCCTGGGCGGAATCATATTTAAAAATCAAATCGGAAACGGGAGAATCTATGCCCATACCCTGCTTTTTCTCCTGGGGCTATTCGCCATCGGGATCTATTTTCGCCGCCGATTTCATTCCAATACCGGGCTCATCCTGGCTATGGGGTGCTTGATTCATGAAGGGTTGGATGAACTGTGGCTCCAACCCTTCACTTTCTTCTGGCCTCTTTATGGCTGGGCCTTCCCCAAGGAAAACAGTGAGGAATGGCTGCACATGTGGATTTCCGGGCTATTAAACAACCCCGGGGTGTATATTCCGGAACTCATCGGGGTGGCCTTGCTGCTCGGGCTGGTTCCCGGATTTGTGAGGAGAAAATAATCCCCTATCGTCGGTTGCCCACCGCTTGCCTTTCCGGTTCAGCGCCTCCCCGACTCTTGCCGTTGCCGGCGCCCGCCTGATGGGTGATCTTTTTACGTTCTTTAAAATCGTTCATTAACCACACCAATTGAGGTTTTTGAAGTCTTCCTCGGTGTAAAGGGTAAAAAGAGATTCCAGATAGATTTTTCGATGATGAGAATCTGGATCAACGCCCGGGCCAGTTTGTTCGAATCGTGGCGGGAAGATTGCTCGTAGGATAGCATGGAAGCATATAGTTGAGCCGGTCGGGCGGTATTTCCAGGATAGAACTTATTGATCAGTTCCTGACCATAAAGAGTTAGCTCCAGGATTGCCGAGAGGGTT
>JAPLGF010000183.1 GCA_026390275.1 Candidatus Atribacteria bacterium | reverse complement strand
GGGAAGAACACCAGACTCCTCAGAATGACAGACTTTTTTCTTCCTCGCCCCAGCGGGGGAGAGGGTGAGGGTGAGGGGGCGTTCTCATCCTCACCTGGTGCCGTTTCACAGCATGAGAGACTATCCCCAGAAAAAACTCGGTATGTTAAGATATACCTTATAGTAATAATACGATTCGAATTTTCTCTTAACGAGCGTGGGAGGGTAGAAAATGAATGAAAGAAAAATTGCTCAAATCTGCATGATGTCCAAAGACATTCAAAAATCCATGGAACAATATTGGAAAATTTGGGGAATTGGTCCCTGGGGAATCCATATTTTTACTCCAGAAAGAATTCGAGATTTTGTTGTTCGGGGAAAACCAGTTGAAGAAGATTTTGAATTTATCATTGCTGTGGCCTGGCTGGGAGATATTCAAATCGAGCTGATACAACCAATACAAGGGCCAGGTATTTATTGGGAATTTCTGAATAATAAAGGCGAAGGGATTCATCACATCAAAGAGTATGTCAAAGATGAAGATATGGAAAAGGTCTTGAATGAATATAAACAAAAGGGGATAGATGTCATTCAAAGCGGAAAAATTGACGATGATGTTTTCTATTACCTTGATACCGAGCCTACGCTTGGCTATTTATTGGAACTGGGAAATTGTGGGAAGGTCAATGAACCGGCAAGATGGTATCCATCGGAAGCAAAACCAAAATAATGCTTGATATTCTTCGTATCGAAGGGGAACAATAAACATGGGAGACAAGCAGTCAGGTCGACACACCAAGTTGGTGTTGAGCTGCGAACGAATTCAATCGCTCACTGATGGGATATTTGCTTTTGCCATGACTTTGCTGGTGATCAATATCAACCTTCCCAGTGCTCCCGATAAGTTCGACCCCAAACTCCTGGGCAAATACCTGATCAGCCTCAGGCCGGATTTTACCCACTAGGTATTGAGTTTTATCCTCCTGGCGCTATTCTGGTTTGATCACCATCAGCAGTTCTATTACATCAAAAAAATCAATCGAAAAATCCTCTGGATCAATATCATGAACCTCCTGTTTGTCGCCCTGTTTCCATTTTCCACATCTTTAATGGGTGATTCCCCTCCTTGGAGAAGGTTGGGGGAGGGTGCTCTTATCCTTTTCGGTCATTGCATAAAACCAGTCTGAGTCATAGGATCCCTTCTCTCTTGATGGGAGAAGGTGAGGATGAGGGTGATATTTGAAAAAAAGAAATGAACCAAAAGAAAAAACCAGGACAGGAATGAGTTCTCAAGGTGTAGGAGGTGAATGATATGAGATCGGTTTATTCCTCGCTTCTTGTATTTCTTTTTATTGTTTATTCCTTGATTTTCTTTGTTGATACAGCGTTTACTCAAGGTCAAGCAAAGATCAGTTCTCCACCTTCCGGTTATTTGTATCATGGAGTTTTTCCCGGACCAGAGGGTGCTAGTGGCGAAGAGAATCTCATCACTCTCAAAAGCTTAGAACAATATGAATCCGCGGTGGGAAAAAAGGTGGCATGGGTTTATTTTTCACAAGAATGGGCTCATGACCAAAGGTTTCCCCTTGAGACCGTTTCCTGGATCCACGATCATGGATCGATTCCTTTTATACGTCTCATGCTTCGCAGCACTCTTGAACACTATACCAAAGAAAAAATATTTACCCTCGAGAAGATTATCCGGGGAGATTTTGATGAAGCGTTGCATGCCTGGGGTAGGGCTGCTCATACGTATCACTTTCCTTTGTTGGTTGAATATGGTACCGAAGTCAATGGGGAATGGTTTTCCTGGAACGCACGATGGTATGGAAAAAAGGGAGCGGAAAGGTTCAAAAAAGCCTACCGTCATATCATCCAGACAATGAAGGACGAAAACGCCCATAATATAACCTGGGTTTTTCATGCAAATAATCAGGATGTTCCCGATGAACCATGGAACCACTTCGAAGAATATTATCCAGGAGACGATGTGATTGATTGGATTGGGGTGAGTGTCTATGGTGCTCAAACTCCCGTGACTGAAGAATGGCCTTCGTTTCAAGAGTCGCTCGATGCTATCTATCCACGACTCGTTTCTCTTGCTTCAGGGAAACCGATTGTGTTGCTTGAATTTGGTGTCACTTCCAGTCATCCCCTAGGCGACCAGGCTTATTGGGCCGAGGAAGCATTAAAAAGTTTAAGTCAATGTCGTTGGCCAGAAGTGATTGGTTTTTCCTGGTGGAATGAAGCCTGGAAAAATGATGACAATCCCACCCACGATACCGATATGCGGGTCCAGGATAATCCGGACTTAACTCGAGTATTTCATGATTATGTCGGACATAATGATCACGTTTTAGATGAAGCCATATTCACGACTGAGTAATTTTTTATCACCATGAAGGGGTCCTGCCTGATGTTCCGTTCTTAGGTGGTTCCCCTTTTGTTTTTTATGGTCTACTGAGTCGTTTCATCAAATCAACGGCGGCGAACAACGGGCATTTTAACATTCATCAGCGAGCCTGAAAAACACCCGTTTTTTTCTTTTCAATTTTTTATATTGTTTCAAATTTTCCCGTCATTCCTGGAAATAATCCGAATATCAGTTTTAAGGAAGGCTTAACATCAGCCTTTTTGCCAATCCACCCGATAGTGATGCCTCACATAAAAATCTTGATGAAATGGATTCGATGCCTCATGTAAAATTCTATACCAAATTCACCTCCTTGGGGTAAGGAAGGGAATTATTTTTCAAGGCAACCATCTCGATCAATTGGTTCTGAATGGTAACGATCTGTCGTTTCGGTTCGGCTGGATTGAGTGCTTCATACTGGTCTTGTAAGGATTTCTTGATGGAGTCATCAATCGATGGCGATTCAATCACTCGCATCAGGGGGTTTTTTGGTTCATCATAGTGTTTTTTGACTTTACTTTTCACTCGCTCTTTGGAAACCAGTTTGGTGACTGGCTGGAAGAAGTTGGTATAGAAGCGGAGAAGCGCATAGAGTTGGTTAAGAAGGGAAAGTTCCTCTTCAGTCTCATAGCGAAGATAGCCAACGGTTTTTCTCACCATGGTCCAGTTTTTTTGTTCCACCGGGAGTTATCGTTCTTTTTGGAAGCCCGAGACCGGGTGAAGGTGATCCGTTCTTTGTGGCAGTATCGAACCAATTGTTGGTTAATGAATTCCCCGCCGTTACCAGAATCAATTCCTAAAAGAGGAAAGGGAAGTCTTGCTCGGATCAGTTCCAAAGCCTCAAAGACCCATTTCTGGGCTTTGTTTTTGATCGCTTGCGTCTCGGTCCAACCGGTCAAGACATCGGTGAATTCATATCAAGGTTTTAAGTTGAGGCAGCGATAGGAGTTCATCAAGATTTTAGATGATTCAATTCGGTTCTTGACTCTATGCCGTTTTTTTTTCTGCTGTAATGTGATACTATTTTTTTATGAAAAAATTCACCTGGATAAAAAAAATAGCATTACCAGCGGTGTGGCTGGTTCTGGTTGTGATTGCAGGTATGATCTATGTTCGTTATACCTGGATAAGAATCGAAAATCATCAGTCAGAGGATGTATTACAGATTGCCAGGTCAATTGAAGCAACATTGCCTAAAGACGCTTTAAAACAGCTTGAAGCAAAAGCAGGCGATATTGATAAGCCGCAATACCGGATTGTCAAAAACATCTTAAAAGAAATAATCCGGGTCAATCCAAAAGCAAGATTTGCGTACATATATATTGAACAAAATGACAAATTGTATTTTATTGCAGATTCTGAGCCGGAGAATTCCACCGATTATTCACCTCCCGGACAAGAATACACGGAAGCTGAAATAGCTTACAAAAGACCTTTTAAAGAAGGGAAAGAATTCATTGTAGGTCCCGTTACCGATAGGTGGGGCGAATGGGTTAGCATACTCGTTCCCATAACAGATCCTGCGTCAGGTAAGGCCATTGCCGTATTTGGACTGGATTTTAACGCAAAGTCGTGGAGGTATCTCCTATTATTTGAAGTAATTGAATCAGGTGTGTTAGTTGTGTCTTTGCTATTGGTGCTATTTATATTAATATTAGTAAGAATCAAAACTAAGAATAAAT
>JAPLGF010000323.1 GCA_026390275.1 Candidatus Atribacteria bacterium | reverse complement strand
TACCCATAGAAATACCGGAAGAACCAAGTTATGAATAAAAATAACTTAATACCAGGTACCGATTATATCTGATGATAAAAAAACCGTCTTTTCAAGACCTGACCCCGGAGATGACCCCCTTAGAAACTTTACGGTGCCTGGAGCCAAGTTATGTTGACTTGACATCCCGAGGAAGCCCTACCAAAACCCCTCTCTAACCCTTCCGACCCGTGATGGGCAGCTAACTTATGGTATATTTATAAACAAGTAAATACAGCCCAGGTGAGACCGTGAAAAAAGACGCTTTTATTTCTTATTGGGTTGAATCTGCAAATCGTGATTATAAGGCAATGCTAAATTTGTACCAAAGCAAAGATTATCACTGGAGTCTATTCATAGGACATCTAGTTATAGAAAAGCTAATTAAAGCTGTATATGTTAAGAGTATCGATGATAATCCACCCAGGACACACGACTTATTAAGATTAGCAGAAAAAGCAAAAATTCATACAACCGAAGAACAAAAAAATATATTAGATCTTCTTACAACTTTTAATATCAATGCGCGATATCCGGATTATGAGCAAAGTTTCTATAAAAAATGCGATTATGACTTTACCAAAGCTAATATAGAAAAAATAAATGAGGTGAGAGCATGGCTTCTTTCGATGATAGAGAAAGAGTAGAAGAAATTTTAAAAGAGTATGGAAAATTAGTTAAGAAAAAAATAAACATAAGACACCTATACTTGTATGGTTCATATGCGAAAGGCACTTATTCACCAGATAGCGATATAGATGTAGCGGTAGTCGGAGATGATTTTAGTGGAGACCCAATAGAAGATACTTTAATGCTAATGAAAATAAGAAGAAAAATAGATAATAGAATTGAGCCTCACCCATTTAAAACCGGTGATTTCAATTTATCCAACCCCTTTGCAAGAGAAATAATCAACACTGGAAAAGAAATAAAGTGACATCCTCCTCCACTTTATACCGAACTTCAACCATAACTACACAGATTTTCTGTAAACGCAATAAAGACGGGTTTTCCCCCTCCGAATGTAGTCTAGACTTTAGGAAAATGTTCTTCCTGAATTTCCTTTTAAAGTATGTTAGCTAAAATTTAAAATTGCACCATTTAAGTTATTTACTCAACTTTCGCACCAAAATAAATGCTGAAAAGCCTTGATTTTAAAGGGAGTCTTCCTGTCTATCATATTTGGGGAATATAACAATAGAGGAGTTAAGAAATCTGCCAGGCACCGATGCCTAGAACTTCCTGTTATATATACTGGTACCGTCAAAATGTTTTGGTTTTAGAAAATAAGAGGCAGGATGCCGCTTCTACTCTTCATTTTGAAAAAAGATGGGTAGAAGAGGCATCCTGCCTCTTGGTTTTAAGAAGAATGACAACAGGAAAAGATACCCTCTCCCGGGATGAGCACCAACCGGCTGGTTAAAAGCGTGAATTCGCTAAAGGAATCGGTTAGGTTATAATGAATCAGAGGGTAATGAAATGGGTAAATTTTTCGGTCACGAAGAATGATTTAAACAATCCTGGTATGATTTTGAAACAGCCCGGGCAATGTTTCAAACTGGTCGTTATATTTATACCGTTTTTATGGGTCATCTGGCTATTGAGAAAGTATTGAAGGGTTTATTCCAAAAAACCAATCTAAAAGTTCCACCTAAAACTCATGACTTAATCTTTCTTTTAACCTTCATTCAAGTAAAAGTACCGGAAGATAAGATTTCATTTATTCAGGTGTTGAATGATGCACAGATTAGAACCCGGTATCCTGATAATCTTGAAAAACTCGTAAAGGAATACACGGCTGATGTTATCCAAAATATTCTCATCGAAACTGAGGAGTTGCTCCTTTGGATAGAAGAAAAATCCAGCTAATCATAACCAGCCTCCAGCAGGCCTTTCAATCCCGGAATATTCAAATCGATCGTTTCGTTGTGTTTGGTTCTCAGGCGGAGGGACGCTCTCATGCTGATAGCGATCTGGACATTATTATCATATCAGATGAATTTGAAGGAAAAACTATATTTGAGCGAGCTCAAATAACTGGTCCGGTTCATTGGGATATCGTGCACTTTTTTAAAATTCCCCTGGATCTTATTGCTATGACCAATGATGAGTTTGATACCGGTCCTTCCCTTATCGCCCAATATGCCAAACAGGGTCATATTCTTTTTGCCGGTAGATAGTGGAGTCATTTGAATTACATCTGCCATGGTTATTCATAAATTAAAGGATGGAATTGTTACGACCGGAAAGAAGTGACGGGGCGAAGAGTAAAAGAGGCTTCCAGCCTCTTGGTTTTAGAAAATAAGCGGCAGGATGCCGCTTCTACTCTTTATTTTGAAAAAAGATGCGAAGAGTAGAAGAGGCTTCCAGCCTCTTGGTTTTAGAAAATAAGCGGCAGGATGCCGCTTCTACTCTTCATTTTGAAACAGAAACTATCCGGTGCCTGGCACCAAGTTATCAAGTTATGGAGATCAACCCCGGGGATGCCAGGGCCTACTACAACCGGGGGAATGCCTGAAAGCGTCGCTTCCAGGTGGTGAAGGGAAGTAGCGCTTCCTTCACCATCTGGGTACTGAGGAGGGACAAGAAAACATCGGTGACCGGGTCCTTTCCTTTTCGTCATTTTCTGGTAGGATAGACAGGAAGACCCCTCTCTCTTTTTGAGAATTGTTTTATTTCCTGAGTCAATTCCACCAGAAAGGAGGGGTGTTTTCTGGAGTTACTATCCTTTAGTTTTTTATCATCGGTGTTGGGAGTACCGGAGGAAAGGAGATGTTTAATTATGAAGGCGGCATTTTTTCTTGGACCAGGGCAAATGGAAGTCCGGGAAATAGAGAAGCCAGTAGCAGGAGAAGGGGAAGTCGTACTCCAGGTGGCTGCCTGTGCTATCTGTGGGACCGATGTCCGAATTTTTCAATACGGGCATCCCAAGGTGAAACCTCCCCATACCACCGGGCACGAAATAGCCGGGGAAATTGTGGAAGTGGGAAAAGGGGTGGAGGGATACCGGGTGGGAGAAAGAGTGACTGTGGTCACGACGATTTCCTGTGGTCACTGCCATTATTGTCGCCGGGGACTTCAGAACCTGTGTCCCGAACAGGAATACATTGGATACCATTTCCCCGGGGGATTCGCTGAGTATTTAAAGATCCCCAAAGCAGGGGTGCAAAAAGGGAACCTCCTGGTTCTTCCGGAAGACATGGATCTCCTGGAAGCCAGTCTTATCGAGCCGCTCTCCTGTGCGATCAATGGACAGTCCTACCTTCATATTGGTTTGGGGGAGACCGTTCTGGTGATTGGTTCTGGGCCCATTGGTTGTATGCATGTGGAACTGGCAAAGAATCACGGTGCCGGGAAGATCGTGATTGCTGATATATCTTCCGATCGTCTGGAGCTGGCCCGACGGGTCGGTGCCGATTATTATATCAACTCCCAAAAACAGGATCTAAAAAAAGAAGTCATGGCAGTCACCGATGGTTTGGGAGCCGATGTCATCATCGTTGCGGCCTCAGCGGGGAGTGCCCAGGAGCAGGCTCTGGATATGGTTGCTCCTCAAGGCCGGATCAGCTTTTTCGGGGGATTGCCCAAGGATAAACCCACCATCACTTTCAATAGTAACACTGTACATTACAAAGAAGTGGGAGTTTTTGGTGTTTTTGCCTCCCATGCTTCCCAGTATGAGGAAGCGGCCCAGCTCATTTACAGTGGTCGAATCCCCGCCAAAAGCCTGATCACCCATGTGATCCCCCTGGAGAAAATTGTCGAGGGGATCAGTATGGTCAAAGAGGGCAAAGCCCTCAAGGCCGTGGTCAGTTTCCAGTAGTTTTTCTTGGAGGTGCAGACGCAAGTGGACGTTTTACCGTTAAAGGATAAAATTGCCATTATCACCGGCTCGGCATCCGGAATTGGCCAGGGAATTGCCATCCGTTATGCCCGGGAAGGAGCGCATGTGGCCTGTGGTGATTTGAACGTTGAAGGTGCCCAGAAGACCGTGGATGAAATCAAAACCATCGGTCGAGAGTCAATGGCGGTTCGATTGGATGTCACAAAGAGTGCGGATGTAGAAGCCATGGCTCGAAGTGTTTTTGAACGTTTTGGACGAATCGACATCCTGGTCAATTCGGCGGGAGTTATCAGTGCGAATTTTATCACCGAGGTTTCGGAGTCAACCTGGGATGCTATAATTGCGGTAGACCTCAAGGGGACCTTTCTTTGCATGAGAGAAATTGCTAAATATATGATTCAGCAGAAAAGTGGGAAAATCATCAGTATCAGTTCCAAATCCGGCAAGAAGGGCGGTCTCTGGCTGGCTGCCTATTGTTCCGCGAAATTCGGTATTGTAGGTCTGACTCAGAGTGTTGCCCTGGACCTGGCGCCTTATAAAGTCAACGTCAATGCCATTTGCCCGGGAAATGTTTTCTCCACCCCCATGTGGGATCTCCTCGATGTCGAATATTCCAAAAAGCTGGGGGTTCCTCCGGACCAGGTCCGTAAAATGTATATCGAAAAAGTCCCCCTGGGGCGGGGATGCACAGTGGACGATGTCGCCAATGTGGCGGTTTTCCTGGCTTCCTCTTATTCCGATTATTTAACCGGGCAGGCGATCAATGTCACCGGTGGGCAAGAGGTGCACTGAACTGAAAACCATGGGGTTGATTGTTAATCCTGCTGCCGGGAAGGATATTCGGCGATTGGTGGCTCATGGATCGGTCTTTGGGAACCGGGAGAAGATCAATTATACCATCCGTATCCTTTTAGGATTGGATAGCGTGGTTTCTGACCCGGTCATGGTCTATTTTATGCCGGATCCCTATGAGCTGGTGGATACGGTCATTGATGAAATCAGGCATTCGCTGAAACACTTATCATTTGAAAAAGCAGCCATGACCGTTTTTGGGGACGAAATGGATACCGTTCACTATACTGAGATGGCGGTCAGGCGGGGAGGGATTTCGTCATTGGTGGTTCTGGGTGGTGATGGGACAAACCGGATTGTCGCCCGGAACAGTGGCCTCATTCCGCTCTTCCCGGTGTCTGCGGGAACGAATAATGTATTCGCTGATAATATCGAACCAACCATCCTGGGAATGGCGGTCGGTTTTTTTATCCAGGGGGTCATTTCTTCCCGGGAGGTTCTGGAACGGCGGAAGGTTTTACGGATTTATCGAGATGGACAGGAGAAAGATATCGCCCTGATCGATGCCGTTCTGCTGGAAAAGAAAGAAATTGGAGCCCGGGCAGTGTGGGATGCCTCTCTGGTCAGGTTGGTGGTGGTGGCACAGACCGATGCCCTGAAAACCGGTTTAAGTTCCATTGTGGAGCGAATCGTTCGGGTTTCCAGTGATGATTCCCGGGGAGCGTTTGTCCGTCCAGGGAAAGAAGGGAAACGCATTTCCGCACCGATTGCCCCTGGTCTGATACAAGAGCTTTTTGTGAGTGATTGGGGTTTTATTTCCCCCCAGGGATCAATTGATATTGAACCAACCGAGGGAGTGATTGCGCTGGACGGTGAACGAGAATTGACCATCCGGCATCAGGAGCGATGGAGGGTGATGCTGGATTCACAGGGACCCGTCAAGGCCAATATTGCCAGGATCATGGACCTCTCCCGTTGTTCATAAGGTTTCAGGGACGGGGATGGTGGTCTCTTCATGTTTTCGAGATGAAAAAAAGGAGTGACCGGGATGGTAAAAAAAGTCATAATGCCCAAGCTTGGATTGACCATGGAAGAAGGAGTCGTTAATAAGTGGCTGGTCAAAGAAGGAGAACGGGTGGAAAAAGGTGACGCTCTTTTTGAAGTAGCTACTGATAAAGTGAACATGGAAGTGGAATCACCGGCGGCGGGAGTTTTACTCAAGATTGTTGTGGAAGAAGGGAAGACGGTTCCCATCACCGAGACGGTGGCCTATATCGGTGAACCAGGAGAAATCATTACCGAAACCCAAGAAGTTCCGGTGAGCAGGGGAGAGAAAAAAACAGAAACTGCTGCTGTCAAAGAAGAAGGGAAGCCGGAAACCGGGAGAGTCAAGGAAGAAATGGAAGATCTCCGAGTTCGGGTTTCTCCCTTAGCCCGACGTTTAGTAAAAGAATATAACCTTGATCTTTCCGCGCTGAAGGGAACCGGACCGGGGGGGCGAATCGTTCGTGAAGATGTCGAAGCCGCCCGTCAGAAGGCCACAACCATTAAAACCGAGATTCCCCAACCAGCCCCGGAGGAGAAAAAAGCACCCATCGTTCCCCCGGTCAGTGCGACCGTCCGGGAGCCTATTCCTCTAACCCGGATGCGAAGAATCATTGCGGAAAGAATGCTCGAAAGTACCCGAAATAAGCCTCATTTTTTTCTCCAACAGGAAGTCTGGGCGGATGAACTGGTCAGACTACGGGAGAAATTATTGCCGGTGATTGAGAAGAAGACCGGTCTGCGCCTTTCCTACAATGATATCATGGTGAAAATGGTGGCCCGTTCCCTGGAAGAATTCCCCATAGTTAATGCCTATTTTCTGGATAGTGGTATTCAGATGAATACTCAGGTGAATGTGGGGATTGCCGTGGCACTGGATGACGGACTCATTGTTCCCCACGTCAAAAATGCCAATCAGAAAGGCCTGGTTCAGCTGGTGAAAGAAACCAACGATCTCTCTCGCCGGGCGAGAGAAGGAAAATTACTCCCGGAGGAAATCAAGGGGGGTACTTTCACCATTTCCAACCTGGGGATGTACGGAATTGATTCCTTCAGTGCGGTGATTAACCATCCGGAGTCGGCTATCTTAGCCTGTGGCGCGATAAAAAAGAAACCTTTTTTTAATGGAGAAGCAATTGTACCAGCCAACCTGATGATTCTCACTTTGTCCGGTGATCACCGCATCGTCGATGGAGCTGTGGCGGCAAAGTTTATCCAGTTCTTGAAATCATTACTGGAAGAGCCATGGGGATCGATAATATAAAAAAGAGGAGGGAGGAAGAAGGCATGAACACCTTTCTGGGTATTGATGTGGGTACCACCGGTTGTAAGGCGGTTCTGGTCAACGAAGAAGGGGAATTGATTGCGAAAGGGATAGAGGAATATCCCCTCTATACCCCCCGTCCCAATTGGGCCGAGCAGGACCCGGCTGACTGGGTGAGAGGGACATTCCAGGCCATCAAAAAAACCCTGGATTCCGCCGGTGTTGACCGGAAATCAATTGCCGGGATCGGTTTGACCGGTCAGATGCACGGATCGGTTTTCTTGGATCAAAAGGGGGAAGTGATCCGTCCCGCTATTTTATGGTGTGATCAAAGAACAGCCAAAGAGTGTGAAGAGATCACCCGGATCGTGGGACAGGAAAACATGATGCGAATCAATGGCAATCCGGTCCTGGCGGGATTCACCGCTCCCAAAATCTACTGGCTGAAAAATAACGAACCAGATCATTATGCCCGGGTGGCGAAAGTCCTGCTCCCCAAAGATTATATCCGGTTCTGTCTCACGGGAGATTTTGCCACCGATGTATCGGATGCTTCCGGAACGTCTTTGTTCGATGTTCCCCATCGGAAATGGTCGGAAGAAATCATTTCCGCCCTGGATTTAAAGATGGATTGGTTCCCCCGGTGTTACGAATCACCGGAAATAACCGGTTATTTAAAAAAGGACCTTGCCGGACAACTGGGAATGTCGGAAAAGGTTATTGTTGTGGCCGGGGGAGGGGACAATGCCGCCGGTGCTATCGGGACCGGTATTGTTAAGTCCGGTCTGGTATCGGCCAGTATCGGAACATCCGGAGTGGTTTTTGCCTTCAGTGACGAAGTCAAGATCGATATGAAAGGGAGAGTTCATACCTTCTGCCATGCCGTACCCGGGAAATGGCATGTGATGGGGGTAATGCTGGCTGCCGGTGGCTCGTTCCGATGGTTCCGTGATGTTTTGGGGATGGACGAAAAGAATCTGTCCACCCTCTTAGAAAAAGATGCCTATGAATTGCTCACCCAGGAAGCGGAAAAGGTGGAGCCGGGTGGAGAAGGACTCATTTTCCTTCCCTATCTCACTGGTGAGAGAACCCCCCATGCCGACCCCTATGCCCGAGGGGTATTCTTTGGTCTCACTCTCAAACACCGGAAGAATGAGATGGTCCGTTCGGTCATGGAAGGGGTGACCTTTGGAATGCGCGATTCGTTGGAAATTATTCGTGAAATGAATATCCCGATTCGGGAAGTAATGGCCATCGGGGGAGGAGCAAAAAGTTCTCTCTGGAGATCCATCCAGGCTGATATCTACCAGGTTCCCCTCTACCAGGTGAAAGTAGATGAAGGGCCAGCCTTTGGGGCCGCTCTTTTGGCAGCAGTGGGGAAAGGGGTTTTTAAAACTGTTCCTCAAGCCTGTGAAAAGGCCGTTCGGGTCTTAGATAAAATTCTTCCTGATCCGGATCAGAATGCTCGTTACAACGAAATCTATGGTATTTATCGGGATTTATACCCGGCCTTGAAACCATTTTATAAGCGAGTGGCCAATATCAGATAGACGACTTCATCTTACGCCGTAGACTGTTATTTTCGGGGTAATGAAAGACCGGGGAGGTGTGGTATTTGGATAAAAAAGCGATTTGTCTGGGGGAACTCCTGATTGATTTTGTTTCCACGGTCAACGGGGTCACTCTGAAGGATGCTCCGGGGTTTGAGAAAGCTCCGGGGGGGGCACCAGCCAATGTGGCGGTAGGACTTTCCAGGTTAGGAATTGAAACCTATTTTACCGGAAAAATCGGTCATGATGCCTTTGGAGATTTCTTACGGTCCACTTTGGAAAAATTTGGGGTAAACACCCGTTACTTGACGTCAACCAATAAAGCCAAAACCACACTGGCTTTTGTTTCGCTCACTGCCGAAGGAGAAAGAGATTTTGTTTTTTACCGCGACCCGGGTGCCGATATGCTCCTCGATCAATCCGACATCACCGATCAGATGTTTAATGGTTCCGGTGTTTTCCATTTTGGGTCCATCACCATGACCCATGAGCCATCCAGCAGCGCAACTTTAAAAGCTATCAACTTAGCCCGGAAATATGGTTACCTGGTTTCGTTTGATCCCAATCTTCGGCCCGCTCTCTGGAAAAGCTGGGATGAAGCCCGGGAAAAGATGCGTTATGGAATGGAACTTTCTGATATGGTGAAGATGAACGCAGAAGAAGCCATGTTCATCACCGATACCAGTAGTCTTGATGAAGCCATCGCCTATATCCAGAAGAATTACGAACTCGCCTTAGCCACCATCACCCTGGGGAAAGAAGGGGCTTACCTGATACATAAAAGTCAGCTCCTGCGGGTGGAGGGATTCCCGGTGCGAGATATGTTTTGGAATGATCTCCGGGAGAGAAAAGACCTTCCAGAGGATATCCTCCGGCATGCCTGTTATCGGGCAAATGCGGTCGGTGCGCTCACCACGCTTAAAAAAGGGGCGATCCCGGCCCTTCCCACCCCGGAGGAAGTAGAATTGTTCATAGAGGAACATCCTCAATGATCCTGGTGATCTGTGCGAATCCTGCCCTGGACCGTTTGTTGGTCCTTCCGAAGTTGCGGCTGAATGAAGTCAACCGGACCTCCGTGGTGGAGGTGACCCCCGGAGGAAAGGGGATCAACGTGGCCCGAGCCATCGCCACGGTAGGAGAACAGGAAGAGCTTTTTCTTTTCACGGGCGGAAGTACAGGGGTCACCATTGGTGAAGAATTGGAGAAAGAAAAGATCTCTTTTTTGACCTGGCCGGTGATGGGGGAGACCAGAATAACCACTATCATCCACGAAACCACCGGTCATCGTCATACCGTGATCAATGAATCGGGTCCCCTGGTTTCTTTAGAAAGTGCGCTGGATTGTATTCGTTATATCACCGATCGGATCAATCCCGGAGATTACCTGGTGTGCTCTGGTTCCCTTCCCCGGGGAATGAGAAGAGATTCCTATGCCCTTCTGGTCGAGGGAGTAAAACGGAAAGGGGCTTTCCCGGTAGTCGATAGTTCCGGTGAACCGTTTCGAAGAGCCTTCCAGGCCTCTCCTTTTATGATAAAACCGAATGCCCGGGAAGCGGAAGAGGCATTAGGATTTGCTATTCGTTCCCGGAATGATAAAATAAAGGCAGTTCGATGCTTTATGCAAAGAGATATTCCCCTGGTAGTTCTTTCTGATGGGCCCCGAGGCCTGGTGGTGGGGCAGGGGGGGGATATCCTGACAGTCACCGTTGACGGGGATTTTCACAGTGGAGGATTTGCCATCGGTTCGGGTGATACTCTGGTGGGGGTGACTGTCGCCATGCTTGCCCAGCATCAGAGTCTGGAATCCGCTCTTCGTTTTGGAACAGCATGTGGTTTGGCA
>JAPLGF010000259.1 GCA_026390275.1 Candidatus Atribacteria bacterium | reverse complement strand
CGGGCTCTTTTCACGGAAGCTCTTGGGGGTTAATATAGAAGGCGGTGTAAATGAGAGGGGTCATTTTTTATACCGGAAGCATCAGAAGGAGTCGCAAGTGACTGAATCCTGGGGTTTACTGGCAGTATTTGGCAGCGCTTTTCTAATTGGATTTTCTGGGGCACTTATGCCGGGACCGATGTTGGCGCTGGTTCTCTCCGGTAGTTCAAAATCCGGTTTCAAAGCCGGTCCCCTCGCTGTCTTAGGACATGGAATGCTGGAACTCGTTCTGTTGATTGCTCTCATACTGGGCCTGGGAACGTTCCTGCAAAATGTCCTGGTATTCAAAATCATCGGAATAGTGGGGGGAGCAGTCCTCGTTTTTTTAGGAATCGACATGCTACGGAGCAGGCCTAAGGTTTCCATCAACCCCAAGGGTGAAGGGCAGTTCCCGGAAAAAAACCTGGTTTTACATGGCATCATCACCAGCCTGTCCAATCCTTACTGGATCATGTGGTGGGCAACCATCGGCATGGCCCTGGTGATTTCGGCCTCAAAGTACCGGTTCTGGGGGATCACGGTCTTTTTTATCGGGCACATTCTCGCTGATCTCGTCTGGTACAGTGCGGTTTCCCTGGCCATTGACCGGGGGAGAAAAATACTTTCCCAGAAGGTCTATCAGGGTATCGTCGCTGCCTGTGGGGTTCTCCTTATTTTCTTCGGGGCCTATTTTGCCATGGGAGTGATGTAATGATCAAACTTATGCTGGAACCAGTTCCTTACCGCTCTCAGGAAACAGTCTATGTCTACTGGGAATACCATCTGGAGAATTCGTCCCGCCTTTCCTTCATTCCTTCTCCCTCTCTTCATACTTTTCTCATTCAATCCATCCGGAGAGACCTGGACGCTCCCTCTGATATGGAACTCATCTGTGAAGAGGGGCGGATAAAAATCTGGCTTCCGGTGGTTCAGTATTCCGAAGATTTGTTTCAGAAAATCGATGCTGCCCTGCGAGAACGTCTCCGCATTCTTCTGGAAGAAATCCTGCTCTAGGCCCCCATGCCAGGACCAAACCCGGGCACCATCAAGGGATGAAAATTGAGTCTCATCCCCGAATCAGAAAAAAAAGTATCATCGCCACCCCGAAAACAATTCGGTAATATCCAAAAGGGACCAGTCCTTTTTTTTTAACTACTCGCAGGAGAAAAAAACAGGCGATCATTCCGCAAATGAAAGCGGCGATAAATCCCGGTGCCAGAACACGGAGTGATACTCCTCCCGCAGAATGAAGTTCCATTATCCCTTTCGCGAAAGCTCCCCCCAGGGTGGTGAGGGAGAGAAAGAAAGAGAAGAGGACCGCATCTTCTCGTCGAATTCCCAGGAGCAGTGCCATCAGCAGAGTGATCCCGGAACGTGACACTCCTGGCAGGAGGGCCAGTGCCCGAGCGAGACCGATGAGCAGTGCTTCCCTCATCCTAATATCCTCCAGCTTCTTCCATCCCCGATCCCGGACAAAGAGAAAGATGACTCCCACCACCATGAGGAGAGAACAGATCAATGGAACATTGCTCCGGACGGCCAGCTCAACTTTTGATTCAAACAGGATCCCAAAAATCGCCGCCGGTATGGTGGCGACCAACACCCAGACCATCTCGAGGGGCTTCCGGAACAATCGCCAGTAATGAGGGATGAGAAAGATAAAAACCGCTAGCAGGGTCCCTCCGTGGAGAAACACATCGAACCACAAATCTGGTTCACCAAAACCGAGAACCGGACGGAGCAAGATGAGATGTGCCGAAGAGGAGATGGGAAAAAACTCGGTGATACCCTGGATAATTCCCAGAATAATGGCATGAAACGCAGTCATTCACGACCCTCCATTCCGCTGAACCTGAGTGATGTGCCTGGTGAAATATTTTATACCATCCCATATCTTTCCACAATCTAACTGGCAACTGGCCAGGGAGAACCGAGAAAAATGAATTGACATTCAGGCCATTCATGAAATATTATCATGTCAGTAAAAACAAGGAGGTATGAGATGAAAAATATAGGTAAGCTCAGTGTATTAGTTTTGTCATTGGTTGTGCTTCTGTCGATTGCCGGATGTAATTCGACCCCCCCGCCAAGTGTCGTTACGAATGTTCCTCAATCCTGCACGCTCAATGTTTATTCCCAATGTTTGGATTGCTATGGGTATGTGTGGATCAACGGGCTATGAACCGGAAAATATCTTGATACTAATGGAGCACAAACGTTTACCGGACTTCAATGTGGAGCTGTCATCTCAATTGAACTACGAGATGAAAATGGTTACATCAGTACCCCACGCATTATCACTCTCTCACCGGGCCAGAATATTTTGACTTTTAGCTACTGGTGATTTCGTTAAGACTTTTTCCACATTCTCTATACTGGGGGTGGTTGAGCCCCGGTATAGAGAATGCTTTTTGTAGTTCTTTCATTCCTTTTTTTTCGTATGGATGAGGTTTGTTTATGAAAAAGTTCCGTTACTGGGCGTTTTTGTTTCTTTCGTCTTTTTTTGTATCGTTTTTTCTTACCTCCTGTACCAACCCCTATCCATCCGTGTATCCTACTCCCAACAATGGGGGACCTTATCCCCAGAGCTACATTCCGGAAGGGACTGACGTCAGTGCTCTTATCCCCATCAATCCTTCTGCCATCCCCGGGTATCAACCAACACCTCCAGTCGTTCAACCATCCTCACCGGTAAATCCCACCCCATCACCTCTTCCTGGCGGGACTCTCTCGGAATGGACCGTGATGGTGTA
>JAPLGF010000167.1 GCA_026390275.1 Candidatus Atribacteria bacterium | reverse complement strand
AAAACCAACAATATTGTTGAACTCTAAAATTAATACCTTTATTGTAAATAGCTATAGCTGCCCTCCTGAGCCTTCGTTTTTTGAAGGCGTGAGGATCTCATCTTTTTTACTTGTTCTATAGTGTATAGTTCTATGATGGAATTACAGATTTTGCCCGTAGGTCGCACCTTCCCCATGTTTTCTCAAATATCGTTTTTCCAAAAAACTCTGAGGAAGACTCTGAGTACCGGGATTGATCTGAAGGGTGAATAATGCCATGCGAGCCAATTCTTCAAGAACCACCGCATTGAAAACCGCTTGAGGAGAATCCTTGCCCCAGGAAAAGGGTCCATGGCCTGCCACCAAAACCCCCGGGATTTCAAGTGGTTTTTTATTGGTAAAACATTTACTGATCACTTTGCCGGTTTCTTCTTCGAATGATTCTTCTATCTCCTTTTCGGTGAGAGGTCGGGTACAGGGAATATAACCGTTGAAATAATCGGCATGGGTTCCGCCTAAACAGGGAATACTTTTTTGAGCTTGAGCCCAGGCGGTGGCATAGGTGGAATGGGTGTGAACGATGCCCCCCAATTCCGGAAAGGCTTTATACAAATCCAGATGAATCTTGGTATCCACCGAGGGCCGCAAGGTTCCTTCAACTACCCGACCGTTGAGATCGACCACCACCATTGTCTGGGGAGTCAACTTATCATAGGGAACCCCACTGGGTTTAATCACCACCAGGTCCTTCTCCCGATCGATTTCACTGGCATTCCCCCAGGTATAGATTACCAAACCTTTTTTTTGAAGTTCCAGGTTGGCTTCATAAACCTTCTTTTTCAATTCCTCTAACATGCCATCACCTCGTCCATTATTTGCTATCAGTTTCCGGTTCCCTTCCCTCCCACGTAGCGACATGACCTGTTTACTCTTCGCTTCTCATCAGCCGGGAAGCAGTCAGATCGTCGGTAATCAGCACCTGGATAAACTTTCCATTCAGTGCTCCCTGGATGGGGAGCAATTTGTTCTTTCCTCCCGCCACCCCGATAACGATCGGAATTCTTCGTAAATCCTGGAGGCTGATACTGATTTTCCTTTTATCGGTCAGAGTCTCGACAATGGCTCCCGACTCATCATAAAAATTTCCGCAGATATTCCCGACCACCTTTTTTCTTCGCAATTCCTCAATTTCATAATCATTAAGGTCACCGGTATCAAGTAGAGTGGAGGTTTCCGATACCCCTCCAATCCCGACCAGGGCGACATCGGCTTTCCGTGACATATCCAGTACCTTGAGTACACCTTCATGGCTCATAATGGCGTCACGCGTGGTCTGATCTTTGGCGAAAGCCGGTGCCATCAAATAGACCACCTGGCCATCGAAATTATCGGCAATGCGACGGGCCAGTTCCACCGCCATCACATCGCCTTTGAGTTTGCCATAACCTCCCATGATTTGAACCACCCTCAATCCCGGTATGTCTTTGGGGGTGAGGTAATGGGTCATTTCAAAGATGGTTTTCCCGTAGGCAACTCCCAGAGTGGTGTAGGGTTCGATCCGATTTTTAATATATGATGCCGCAACCTGGGCAACCCGTTTTAATAGAATTTTTTCATTCTCACTGAACGAAACCGCGATCTTTACATCCTTTAAATGGTACTTCTCCTGAAGCCTGGCTTCATTCAGGGAAAGCTTATCCGATGACTCCACGATCTTAATCTGCACCAATCCTTCTTCCCGGGCTTGTCTCAATATTCGCCAAACTTTTTGGCGGGAGATACCCACGACCTCCCCGATCTTATCCTGGGTAAGATCCTCATAATAGTAGAGTTTGGCAACTTCCTGCATCAGATCGGGATGAAAGAGGTCGGTTTTCATTCAAGTTCAACCTTTCACCAATTTTCTGACACCATCAACGATATCCTCCACCTGAGGAACCATCTTCTTCTCCAGATTTGGATTATAGGGGGGAGGCATATCCAGCCCTCCTATTCGAATGACCGGAGCATCCAGATAGTCGAAAAGTTCTTCTCCAATAAATGCCGCTATTTCTGCACCAAATCCCCCAAACTGAGGGGCTTCATATACCACCAGGGCCCGGTTTGTTTTTTTAATGGAATCAGCAATGAGAGCGGTATCGAGCGGGCGGAGCGAACGGAGATCAAGCACTTCCACTTCTATCCCTTTTTTGTTTAATTGGGCCGCAGCCAGAAGACAGCGCGGAAGCATATTGGAATAGGTGATGATGGTGAGATCCTTTCCGAAACGTTTGATATCGGCCTTGCCCAATGGAATTCGATAATCATCCAGAGGTACCGGACCCTTGGTTCGATAAAGTAATTTATGTTCGAGAAACACGACCGGGTTATCATCCCAAATCGCACTTTTTAACAGACCCTTGGCATCATAGGGGGTGGAAGGAATAACCACTTTCAAACCCGGAACGTGAACAACCATGGGAACGGATCCCTTGGCCCCAAACATGAAGTGGATCTTGGCCGCCTGGTTGACAAGTTGATCCATGCCGATAGCGATAAAGTCGGAAAACTGGATTTCTGCCACCGGTCTCATTCCCACCAGAGATGCTCCGGCTGCTCCTCCAATAATTGCCGCCTCGGATATCGGGGTATCAATGACCCGTTCTTTTCCAAATTCCTCAAAAAGCCCCTTCGTTACCGCAAAAGCACCACCGTATAGACCAATATCTTCCCCCATCAGAAAAACTCGGGAGTCACGGTACATTTCCTCCCTCAACGCTTCCCGGATGGCCTCTGCGTATGTTATCTCCCGATCAGGCATAGACCATCCTCTTCACCTTTTCCAGTGTTGGTTCGGGTCCTTGCAGGGCGAACTGTACCGAAGCTTCGAGTTCTTTTTCAGAAGTATCTTCTACCCGTTTCAATATGTCTTCTGAAACTCCTTCCTGATCGATCAAGTATTCTCGGAATGATTTGATGGGACAACGATCCTTCCAGCTCTGTATTTCTTCCTTGGACCGATAGACATTTTTGTCACTTTTCGAGTGTCCCTTCCAACGATAGGTCTTCGCCTCAATTAAAGTAGGACCCCCGCCCTTTCGAGCGCGGTTGACCGCCTCTCTGACTGTTTCATACACTTCCAGAACAATATTTCCATTAATGGTGAGACCAGGCATCCCATATGCTTTGGAACGTTCAGAAATGTCACTGATGGCGAAGGAATATCGCACAGAAGTGGACATGGCATACCGGTTGTTTTCACAAATAAAAACGACCGGAAGTTTGAAAATAGCTGCCATATTCACCGACTCATGAAAAGCCCCGGTATTGGAGGCTCCGTCCCCAAAAAAACAGATCACCACTTTTCCGTTATTTTGCAGCTTACATCCCAGGCCCGCCCCATGGCAATCGGTAGTCCCCCCCCTCCTACCCCATTGGCTCCCAGGTTTCCTTTCTCCACATCTGCGATATGCATGGATCCACCCACTCCATGACAGTATCCGGTGTCTCTTGCCATGAGCTCTGCCATCATCCGGTTTACGTCTGCTCCTTTGGCGATACAATGTCCATGACCACGATGAGTGGAGGTGATGTAATCGTCAGGACGAAGCGCCGCACATGCCCCCACCGCAATTGCTTCTTCACCAATATAAAGATGACAGGTCCCCCAGATCTTTCCTTCCATAAAAAATTCATCGACCCTCTCTTCAAATCTCCGGATCAGAAACATTTTATGATACATTTCCAGCTTTTCTTCAGAAGAAAGCAAATGAAAAAACCTCCTTCAAATTCCATTAGGGGAGAATTTTACCAGGGGAACGAACTCTGTCTTCCTTGCTCTACGGTTCGACGTTCTTTCCCAATCGGTCTCTCCTCATTCTCCGGTCTTTCTATCACCTTTGCATCTATTTATTCATCATTGATTCTTGAAGCAATGAAATATCCCGAAAGTTACTCTTGAGGGACTGGTACAATTCTTTATATTTTTCGAAGAGGGTGTCGTAAAGGGCTTGATTATTCAATCGAGGATTTACTAAATCAAGGGTGTGAATGAACTGATGACAGCCATCTTCAAAAGAACCGAAGGCTTTACTCCCTACTCCAGCAATGATGGCCGCTCCCACGGATGCTGGATCGTCGATGTTGGTGGTCACCACCGGAAGATGGATGACATCAGACATAGTTTGGCACCACAAGGGGCTCCGGGCCGCTCCTCCGGAGACGATGATTCGATGAGCCACCAACCCAAAACTTTTGAGGATTTCCACCGACTCTCTTTGAGAAAAGGCGACCCCTTCGATTACTGCGCGAACGAGATGACGGAGATCGTGCTGATGACTTAAACCAAAAAAGCCCCCGCGTGCCGAGGGATCAGAATGAGGAGTTCGTTCCCCAATGAGATAGGGGAGGAAAAGAAGCCCTTTGGCGCCCGGATCGGTCTCTCCTGCCAGCCGATTGAGATCATCGTATGTAACGGCCGGAATAAGGGGTTTTAATGCATTGTGCAGCCACTGGTATGATCCGCCTGCCGCGAGCGTGCAACCCATAAGAAACCATTTCCCTTCTACCGAATAACAAAAGGAATGGAGCCCCCGATTTTCGGTATCAATTTTCACTTCGTCGGTTTGGGCCATCACCACTCCGGAGGTTCCCAGCACACAGGACACAATCCCCCTCTGGATGACCCCTAACCCGATTCCCCCGCTTGATTGATCTCCTCCCCCTCCAACCACTGGTATCCCGGCCGGTAATCCGGTTTCTCTGGCCGCTTTTTCAGTAATATACCCGGTGACCGCCGTAGATTCTACCACCTCGGGCAACAGCCGTTCATCTAAAGAAAGATAATCCAGAATATCCCTTGACCACTTTCTTTTCGAAACATCAAAAAGCATGGTACCGGAGGCATCTGAGACATCAGTCACAAATGCACCGGTGAGATGAAAACGGAGGTAGTCTTTTGGGAGGAGCATTTTAAAGGTTTTTTGTAAATGAGAGGGTTCATTTCTTTTTAGCCACATGATCTTGGGAAGCCAGTATCCAGTAAGAGGGGTATTGGCGGTATCGGAAAGGAGTCGCTCCGTTCCCAGTTCGGTTTTTAAAGTTTCCACTTCCTGAAAACTCCGTTGATCACACCAGATGAGAGAGGGACGTATGGGTTGACCATTTTCATCTAAGATAACCAGACCCAGCATCTGTCCCGATAAACCGATGGCTCGAAGAGAATCAAAACTACCCAACTGTCTTTTTAATTTCCCGATGAGGTTTTTAAACCCCTTCCACCATTCATGCGGGTCTTGTTCGGCACTGAAGGAATTAGGATAGGAAACTGCCAACTCCACGGATTCAGTCAGGATGTCATGATTCTGAAGATTGAGCAATGATCCTTTTAAAGAAGACGTCCCCAGGTCAATTCCCAAAAGGTAACCTTCACTCAAGCATTTCACCTCCCGGAAATAATCTAAAAATGGTCAATTTCTCATAAGAAATATTTTACGTAATGAAAACAATTTTAGGAGTAGAAGAGATTAAAGTCAATCCCCAAACCAAGGAAATGAAAAATCGTATGAATCACCTTCCTGATTTCTTTTTTATTCTTATTCACCGATCTCTTTTGCGATAGCCTTCAGGTTCTTCAGTCCCTCGATGGCCAGAACTTCGCCCGATTCCGCCAGTTTTCTCCAGATGGCACACTGTCTGTTCAGTTCTTCAAAGCTGGGGTCAAATGACTCGATCACCAGGGGACCAGTGTAACCGATGTCTTTCAGCGCGACGAAAAATTCTTTCCAGGGTACCAGACCGGTTCCCGGTATCCCCCGGTTGTTCTCACACACATGAACATATCCCAGGTATTCTTTCCCGCAGGTAAAAACTGCTCCCCGGATGCTGGTCTCTTCTTTCATCATATGGAAAGAATCAAGATGAACTTTTACATTCCCGGTACCGACTTCTTTACAATACCGCACCGCATCTTCTGCTATATTTAGGAAATATGTTTCAAAACGGTTGACCGGTTCCACGGCAATGATAACATCGCCTTTTTCTTGGGCATACCTGGCTGCTTCCTTCATTCCGGCAATCGACCAGGCCCATTCTTGTTCTGTCCGGGGTTTCCCACTGAGGTACCCCCACTCCGCATAATTGACTCCACCAATGATTTTTGAACCCAGTTCCACATTGATGTCCACCATTTGTTTTAGTGCTTTCACTCCCTTAGCCCGGATGGCGGGATCGGGGGATATTAAGTTTGTTTCTTTTCCCAATGTGGTGGTGGTCACGACTTCTATTCCCACGTCTTTGACTTTATCTTTAACTTGTTTGGTGGGAAAGGTCTCCGGACGGCCAATAAAAATATCGAGGACTGCAAAACCCAATTCCTTCGCCTTGGGAATAATCCAAAGATCTTTCTCGGAAAATGCTTCCGTCCAAATGAAGGTATCCACTCCGAATTTGAACATCGCAAGAAACCCCCTTTAATGTTTTGATGCACATCTGTCCAAAATAGCTTTTTATCATCACAACTCCAAGGTAAACCCCTTCTTCCGGAACAGCTTCAGGCACACCTCGGCCACTTCTTTATCGTAGAGTATCCCGGCATTCTTCTCGATCTCCTCCAGGGCGGCGTTGATTCCCAAGGCCGGCCGGTAGGGCCGGTAGGAGGCCATGGCTTCCACCACATCGGCCACAGCCAGAATCCGGGCCTCCATCAGAATCTCCTCCCCTTTCAGACCCCGGGGATAGCCAGAACCATCCCTCCGTTCATGGTGCTGGAAGACCATCTCCGCCAGGGGCCAGGG
>JAPLGF010000366.1 GCA_026390275.1 Candidatus Atribacteria bacterium | reverse complement strand
ATGTCCCGGTGTTTCGATCACCCGTCCGTTCACTCCAAACGGTGCAAGGTTCAACTCCCCATCGATGAGAAGATCCGGCTTAAAAGGGGGAAAATTCGAGTTCCGTCGGATGATACGGGCCAGGAGATGGGCCACGGGAGTAGTGGGGTATATTGGGAGACTTTTCCCCTTTTCTAGAAGAGAAGCATCATTCTGATGAATCGCCACCGGGGCCCCGGTGGCGCGGACGATGCGATACGCACTCCCACAATGGTCATGATGCCCGTGGGTGAGGAGAATGAGCGAAATATCCCTGGGGTCAATCCCCTCCTGATTCATCCGTTCTAAGATCACTTTTTCCTTTCCTGGCAACCCGGTATCCACCAGGATGGTACACGTCCCCCGAATAAAAAAAACCTTCACCATCCCCAACGATACCGGAATCACTTCCACTTTCCCGCTCATCATCACCATATTCCCTCCTGCCGTTCTTCCTCAAATTGTACACGATTTTTCTCAATTTCCCAATTCCCCAGTTCCCCAATTCCCCAATTTACGAGTACAATAGATCCATCAGAACATTCGAGGTTGGTACGAAAGGAGTCGTCACATGAGTTTAGTCCCATTTCCCAGGTTGTTAGAGGATGCGGATCAAGCGCATTACGCAGTAGGGGCGTTTACGACGTTTGGGATGGAATATACCCGGGCGTTGATTGAGACAGCGGAGAAGGAACAGTCCCCGATGATTGTGATGTTTGGGCCGGTGGAGGCGGAATATGCCGGGATGGAGCGGCTTGCTACGGTGGTGAGAGCCGAGATTGACCGTACCAATGTCCCGGTGGCGTTTCACTTAGATCACGGGGACACCTTTGAGATCGTGATGAAGGGAATCACCTGCGGGTTCAATTCCGTGATGTTTGATGGATCGCGATTACCGTATGGGGAGAACGTGGAGATCACCCGGGAGATCGTACGGGTGGCTCATGCGGTCGGGATCGCAGTAGAAGGGGAGCTGGGTGTGATTGGTGGTGCAGAAGGCGGGAGGGAGGGAGGGGAGGAGAAGCAATCCCTCACCGATCCGGAACAGGCCCTAGACTTTGTGAACAAGACCGGGGTGGACGCGTTAGCGGTGGCAATTGGAACCGCACATGGGCTGTACCGGGTGAAGCCCCGCATCGACATCGAACGGTTGAAGGAGATCCGTAAAAAAGTGAAGGTGCGGCTGGTTCTGCACGGGGGATCCGACACCCCGGAGGAGAAACTGGTGGAAGCAATCCAGAGCGGCATCTCCAAAATCAACATCAATAGTGATCTGAAGGCTGCATTCACTCGCTCGCTCCGGTCAACGCTCGTTGCGACACCAGACGACATCGCCTTTGAAAAACACGTAGAAGTGGCAGTGAAAGTCATGCAAAAGGTCCTGATAGAGAAGCTCCGTCTCTTCGGGAGTATCGGAAAAGCTCCACTTACACGCTAAACTGCGTCTCATATATGACCAATCATCTATCCCGGGAGGGAAGCGAAGGTTCCTCTCCCTCCCGGTGGCCACAGAAACTGGTTCTCTTCCGGTATCCCGCTTTCGGGATCGTCATATCTCTCATCACCGGGTTCCTGCTTCAGGATTCCGCACGGTTTCCTTTATCCTGGATTCTTATCTCGGGAATTATCGGTTTTCTCCTGCTGATGCTGCGATTGTCCTCCAGTCGAATCGTCCTGGTGGTGGGAATGCTCCTCTGGCTCTCCATCGGTTGCCTCATCCATGTCCTGGCTTACGAGGTTCCGGCGGAAACATTGCGGATAAACGAAGGGCGGGTGGTGGACCTGCGAGGAATACTGCACCGGGATGGAAACCGGTGGCTGCTCCTTGACATCGCCGGAATGGTCCCGTATTCACCCACCCTCGTCCTGAAAGGAAAAGGAATCGGTAATCCTGCTGGAGCCTATACCCCGGTCGAAGTCACCGGGACCTATCGTCCATTTTACACCTGTTCGGACCCGGGAGTACCGGATCTGGCCCGTTTCTGGAACCACCGCCGGGTGTTCGGGGAACTCCAGATCACCGCGATCCGCAGCCTTCCGGAAAATAGTCCCTGGTTTCGATTCCTGAACCGGGTGGAGGTGATGCGAGACCGTTATTTCCGAACATGGGAACGGTATTTGGGAAATGAGTATCCTCTCTTTGCCGCCATGCTGTGGGGAGAGAAGAGTGACGAATTTCAGAAACAGGTGGATCCCTTCCAGGAAACCGGGATCTACCACGCCTTCTGTGTGTCCGGTCAACATCTCACTATCCTGGGAGCCATGCTCTGGTTTGCCTTCCGTCGTCTTCGGCTATCAAAGCGGGGCATTACCGTGATCACCATTCTCTTTTCCCTCGCCTACCTGGTGTTCTGCAGCCTCTCGCCCTCCGCCTTCCGGGCCTTCCTGATGTTTTCCTTTTATCTCACCGGAAAGCAGCTGGGACGAAACACCCTGGGAATCCATTTTCTCCTCACCACTTTCTTAACCATGTTCCTCCTGCAACCGGAAATCCTGTTCGATGTGGGAGCAGAACTTTCGTTCCTTTCCACCGCCGCCCTCCTGGTTTTCACCGAATACACCCCTCCCGCTTCCTCTTTCTTCCACCAGGCCAAACGATATGTGACTGCCGGGCTTTTTCTCTCTCTCACGGTGAGCGTGTTCAATCTCCCGATCCTGGTGGGGAATGGCCTGTCATTTTCGTCGCTCCTCTTTGTAAGCAACCTCACCATCCTTCCCCTCACCGGCCTCTCCATTATGATGAACTTCATCGCTGCCTTCTTCAGCTGGATTCCCGCTTTTCAGCGCCTGCTGGCTTTCCCGGTACAATGGCTCCTCCGGATCATCGCGGTCCTTTCTGACTGGCACGTCCGGTTCATCCCCCATTTTTACTGGCATTTCGATATCCGGGAGCGGTGTGGTGACGGAATTCTCCTCTGGCTCGGCCTCATTTTTTTTCTCTTCCTCGTTCTCTTCTGGAAAAAAACAAAAATCCTCCTCTCCATCGGACTGGGACTGGTCTCGCTGGTCTTCCTTACCCTGGGAATCGCCCAGGCACCAGGCCTTTCGCTGTGGGTGCTGGATGTGGGGCAGGGGATGGCGGTGTGTTCGGTGACCGGTTACACTGCCAGCGTCATCGATACCGGGGGAATAATCAGAACCTATGGAAATACCGGACAATCGGTGGTGAAGCCCTTTCTCACCTATCAGGGAGTGAGTGCGATCGATTTCATTGGTCTCACCCATCTCCACCAGGATCACGTGGCCGGAACGGACTCACTCTTGCAGGGTTTCCCGGTGAAGGTCCTGTATTCTCCCGGAACATACCAAACTGAATCCGGAGGGAAAAGTCTTCCCCTGTCCGATCCCCTGACCCTTCCCGGATCGGAGGGTACACGCTGGGAAGCCTTCCCCGTTTTGGGACATTCAGAAAACGATCAGGCAGTGGCGTATCGTTTCAGCGGCCCGTTTCTTTCCCTTTTTATTCCTGGAGACATGGAAGAAG
>JAPLGF010000078.1 GCA_026390275.1 Candidatus Atribacteria bacterium | reverse complement strand
GGAGTGCTCTTCTCTCTATCGGGGTGAACCAGAAAGGATACCGGGAAGTCCTGGGACTACAGAGGAGATGAGTGAATCAGAAAAAAGCGGGAGTGACTTTTTCCTCTGGTTGAAAGAAAGAGGATTACAGGGGGTTGACCTGGTCGTCTCCGATGATCATAAAGGTTTAGAAAATGCCATCCGAATACCCCTCCAGGGAACCACCTGGCAACGGTGTCAGACCCATTTCCTGAAAAATATCCTGGAGGCCACTCCCCCAGTCCTCCAAGAAGCCATCCACGCCCGAGTACGAGGGATCTTGGAGGCAGCTGACCTTCCAACTGCCCGTTTCCTTCTCAACCAACTCCTTACCGAGTATCAGCAGAAAGCACCCCAAGCCATGGAGGTCTTAGAACAGGGATTTGATGATGCCACGGCTATTTTGAGTCTTCCGGAGAAATATCGTCGGAAACTTCGGACCACTAATAGTATAGAACGGTTGAACCAGGAAATCCGCCGACGGGAGCGGGTGATCCGGATCTTTCCCCACCGGGAATCCAGTCTTCGTCTTATCGGAGCCTTCCTCATCGAGTATGATGAGAAGTGGTCGGAAAAGAAGTACTTTGATATGACTGATTACTACGAGTGGAAGAAAACCGGTGGTCAGTTGAGCACCTCTCACCAGTTAGTCACCAGGATACCCCTATAGGGAAGAACCTCTTTTCTTTTTCTTAATATTTTTCACGGGTTTCAATTATTTAAAAATATCCAAACCCTGGTCGCCTGGTGGAGACGGTGGACAACTCGTGTTTTTGAGTTGTCCCAGCGATGGGGATAATTGTCTTTTAAATTATCCCCAATAGCGTCAGGATCCACCAGGTTGTCTTGGATATGGTGGAGCTATTCATTAATTGGCTGAGTGATTCAGGGTATAACTCGTCAGGGTATTGATTCCAGGTTTGAATGTGGTCAAACCTGGAATTTAATCCATCAGGTGATATTGTTATCTTGAGGTATTCGTCTAACCGAGGACTAATTTACACATAAAATTGGACTTGACCACCTTTCGTCTTATCTATGAGGTAATTCACGAAGGCCGAACATGCGATGAGCATAAAGCGGGCATCCTCTTGTCTTAGTTGTTTCATTTCAGACATCGCATGACGGATTCCGCCTTCATCGCTGGTATATCCGTATATCTTCTCAAAGGCTCCCTTCAATGCAGGATGAAGGAAATCGGGTTTTTTCTTTTCAATGATATTGAGTGCGTCACCTAACGTTGCTTTATCCTTCCCTGATATAATTCGGCAAAGTGCTTCAACGGCGCTGAAATTTCTTCGTTTTCAATGATTGGGGAGATTTTATTGCCAACAAACCGGTAGGCGGACATTTCTTGTTCTAAGATTAGATTACAGTATTTTATAAAAGAAAGGTTCCGATTTTTCTCTGGATAATAATCGGTGATAAACTCGATAAAATCATAGACTTCGTACCAGGCATATGAAAAAAAGTATTCTCGAACAAAAGGATGATTCTCGCTCCAGTCCGATTTAAGGGTGTCCAAAGTTTTTTTAAAATATCTGTCCCAAAGAATCTCATAGAATTGTTTAATTTCCTCATCTTTTGAAAGTGGGTATTCACTTCCGCCGGAATAATGATTAATATAAAGCTTATGTCCTATTACGTCCCAATAATACCGTTGTAGGCCGTTCCAGAGCTTGTTTCTTAATATGTCATCCATACTATCAATTTGAAATGTGCTTCTTATCGGCTTAAAGCCCATCCGCTGAGAAAAAGACTTTTCCAAATCCACTCCCTCCTAACTCAACTTTCGCAGTTCATTACTATCACTTTTTCTCTCAACCATGCGGGAAGACTATTCACAAAACGAGAGAGGAGCTCTTTCATCTTTTCTTCAGAAAGAAGAAGAACCGGTTTCACCGTTGATTTCAGGAGTTCAAGAAGGAAAGTCAGTGCTTCCATCAGGGTGATATCCGAGATCTCATCACCACAGGCAGAGAAGAGCTCACCAATGGTACGAGGGTCCTGGTTCCTCCGGGCAGCAACTGCCAGCATGATATAACGGATAAAGACCATACTGGTA
>JAPLGF010000138.1 GCA_026390275.1 Candidatus Atribacteria bacterium | reverse complement strand
ACATTCACCTATCGTGTTAGTTCCCTCCCCACTGTTAACCCACCTAGAACGAACATCGTCAGATTTAATACAGGCGGATACTCTGTCGCTACTCAGCAGTCATTCCTTTATGTTGGGAATGTTTCTGTTCCGAATGAAGAGACCAGCTCCGCTCCGTCGCCACTTCGACTCCCGAGATGGCGCACACCGGGATTACCCCGCAATCGATGGCGCGCAGAGCACTCAGGACATTACCGTCGAAATCGGCATACCCGGGGGTATCCACCAAATTGATTTTCTTTCCCTTCCAATCAAACGGGAGGACTGAAAGGTCGATAGAAAGCCCTCTCTTGATCTCTTCCGGTTCCCAGTCAGAAACGGTGTTTCCTTCTTCCACCTTTCCTTTCCGGGTAGTCAGGCCGGCATGGAAGAGCATGGCTTCCGACAGGGTGGTTTTTCCTGCTCCGGCATGGGCAAAAAGACCGACATTACGGATATCTTGACCGTCGTATTTTTTCAAACACAATTCCCCCCTTCCCACGGTTCTCGTTTTCGCTATCTTTACAGCCCAGAAAAATGCCCAGCACTGGCACCATCAGGGGATGAAAATATCCCCCTTACCCCACCCTCTCCCCGTTTCTCCCCTTCTCCGATTCATGGCATCATCAGGGAAGGGTCTTCCAGGTGTACCCATTTTGGGCGAAGAGCTCACTCAAAAGGAAAAACCATAGTGCCAGGGTGAAGAGGAAGGCAAAGAGCTTGACGTCCCGGTCCCGGCTGAACCAGCGGGTGATTGATTTGCGAATGGTTTTGAACCAGGTGATTCCTTCCATGATCAAACCTTTCGATAGAGAATCTTCAACATTTTTTTGAGGGCCCCGATTTCCACATCCCAGGCCATCCTCCCCTGCACGGCGATGGAGACCTTCCCGGTTTCTTCCGACACCACCACAGCTAAGGCATCGGTCTGTTCAGTAATGCCGATTCCCGCCCGGTGACGGGTCCCCACCAGTTTCCGGACTTCCACCCGTTCCGCCAGGGGGAGAATACACCCGGCAGCGATGATCCGGTTTTCCCGGATGATCACCGCCCCGTCATGCAGCGGCGAATCGGTGAGGAAAACAGAAAAGGCCACTTCGGAGGTAAAAATGGCATCAATGCTAATCCCGGTCTGGACGAAATCGCGGAGACTGTTGTCCCGCTCTAAGATCATGAGTCCCCCGATTCGTTTCCGGGAAAGAGTCTGACAGGCTAAGGCGATTTCATCGATCAATTTACTCCGGTTCTCTTCGCTCTGGAAAAGGAACCCTCCCGAAGAACCTCCTCGATGGTAGGTTCGGTTGACGTACAACCGCCGGAGCTCGGGTTGAAAGACGATGAGTGCCCCACCGACGTAGGAAAAGATGATGATTTTCCAGAACACATTCATTTCCCGGAGGCCAGTGAAATTGGAAAGAGCGGCCACCGCGAACAGGATGGTTAAGAACTTTAGGGCCGAAAAGAACGATGTCCCTTTACTGAGCAAGAAAATCCGGTACGATACATAGGAAACGATGATGAGTTCGGCCACCCATCGGACCTGGATTACCTGATTCAAAAAGGAAAGCCTCCGTCAATTCAAGATAAGAGCCAGAAGGGCCTTTTGGGCATGCAGACGGTTCTCTGCTTCATCGATTACCGCCGAATGGGGCCCATCCATCACCTCGTCTGTTATTTCCTGACCCCGGTGTGCCGGCATGCAGTGCAAGACGATCACATCGTCTTTGGCCTGACGTAACAGGGAGTCGTTCACCTGGAACGTTTTAAAGTGATTGATCCGTTCTTCCATTTCGTTCTCTTTTCCCATACTGGTCCAGACATCGGTGTACAGCACGTCAGAAGCGCGAGCAGCCACGAAGGGGTCGACTTCGTGAACGATCGTGGCCCCGGACTGTGCTCCCCGCTCCTGTGCCCACTGCCAGATATCCGGATGAGGGAGATATTTCACCGGGGAACAGATGGTGAGTTGGAGACCCAGGATCGCGGCCGCTGCCAGCCAGGAATGGCAGACGTTGTTCCCATCTCCCAGGTAGGTGATCTTCAATTCTGGCAATCGGCCCTTCTTTTCCTGGATCGTCAGGAGATCTCCCAAGACCTGGCAGGGGTGATGGAGATCAGACAGGCCGTTGATGATGGGGACCCGGGAGTGACAGGCCATTTCCACCAGAATTTCATGGGCAAAGGTCCGGACCATGACTCCATCCACCATCCGGGCCAACACTGTGGCCACATCCTTGATGGCTTCCCGTTTTCCCAGTCCGATTTCCTGGGGACCGATGTACATGGCTCGTCCGCCCAGTTGATACATGGCCATTTCGAAGGACATTCTGGTTCGGAGAGACGGTTTTTCAAAGACCATGGCTAAAGTTTTTCCCGAGAGGATAGTTAAAGTTTCCCCGACCATCCATCGTCGTTTTAAACCCTCCGCGGTCTGCAGAATATAGAGGATTTCGTCAGCCGTGTAGTCGGAAAGGCTGAGGAAGTGTCTCCCTCGAAACACCCATCTCATGATCTGACACTCCTTCCTTCTGGTCGGTATTTCTTCTCC
>JAPLGF010000059.1 GCA_026390275.1 Candidatus Atribacteria bacterium | reverse complement strand
TTACCAATTTACCCGATTGGTACTCCCTTTTCCATGAGAAAAAGCTATTTTGGACAGATGTGGTTTCTGATAATTCATAAAAGATGAGATTGCCACGTCGCTTCCCTCCTCGCAATGACAGAGTCATTTCTGACTTGGTTTCTCTCACCATTTTTTCGAATTCAAACCGATTGAATATTTGTAGAATCTGGCCAAAAATGCTGTTACAATTATTCATAGGGGAGACCACCTTTCGGGTGTTTTTGTTAAGACCTACTTACCAATTTACCCGATTGGTACTCCCTTTTCCATGAGAAAAAGCTATTTTGGACAGATGTGTGGCAAAACAATTCATAACTTATCGTTTGCTATGAAAGTCCCAACAAAGTGGTAGCTTTGAAAATCAAATACAAAAAATAAAGAATCGGTATCTACTTAGAATAATGCAGATGACCGGTATGGCCGTTAACTCAATAACAGCCATACCTGCACTTATTCAAATGAAATCTGGACCGAGAGGTTCCCTGTGGATACATTTGATCAAAGCGAAAGATTGAAATCTGCCCAACAAGGCGCTGCACTGGACGGCTATTTCGCTGCGCTCCATAGTCGCTGTTAGGCGCAGTCGCGAAAAATCGCATAATTGAGAGGAGAGTACCAATGAAGCAAAAGCAAAAAGAAATGCCAGACAATCAACGACAATATTGGATATGGGTCACACGCCCGGACTACTATCTAGATCCTGACGGCAAGGAGAGAGAAGACCTAAACCCATCAAGCGGAAATGACGTTAGCGATTGGTGGACTTGCCACAAGAATACACAAAGGGGCGACTTGGTATTCTTGTGGCGTACTTCGCCCAAGAAAGACATTGGCTATTTGATACAGGCAGCAAGTGACGCTTATTCGATTGCAGATAATGACTACGCTTTAAAGCAAGGGTGGGACTATGGCTGTGACTACCAAGTGCTCTACAAATTTGCCAATCCGGTCACCATGCAAGACTTGCATAATACCCCGTATTTACAAGATTGGGGAGCCTATAAAGCACATTTCTTTGGGGGGGTTTTCAAGATATCATCAGAACATTGGGAAAGGTTAAACCAACTAGCCTCTCTGAAGAATCCTGACTATCAGAAATTTATCGATAGTGTCCAAAAGGAAGCTGTCGACAGGAAGATATTGTTGGAAGAACATCTTGAAGAAGCATTGATGCGGAACTTGGGTTTGCTCAAACCTTTTGGTTATGACTTGGAACTCTATCTTGACCCAACCACAGGAGCAACAGGACGACAATTTGTCTGCAAAGGCATTGGCGGGCGCATTGATTTATTTTGCTATGACAGCAAAGCAAGGCGATATGTCGTTATTGAGCTAAAGAACGTTCGCGCGGGTCAAAACACGTTCGGCCAGATATGTACGTATATTGGATGGGTACAAGATAGAATCGCCGGAAGCATACCTGTTGTAGGTTTAGTAATCAGTCGCGGGTATGACGCTAAATTTGAATCGTCACTGAAAGTAACACAACAGGTTTTCTACTTGGACATCATTCAACAATTAGAACGTTATTGCCGGCCGGCTGGCGCCCCCCGCTGAGGATGACGCCCTCTATCCGGACAACCTTACCTGCTGGCTAAAATCCTGTTCATCCTGTAAATCCTGTTAGAAAACAACCTGGGCAGTAACAATTAGAATTAGAATTCGCATAAAGCGCCTAACCTCGTGTTCAGCCGACCGCCTACACGCGCCGCGAACAGAGGTACTTGGCTTGGTGTATCGCCACTCGTGGGTTAGCGTGCCTGGCCCTGCGACCGGCGGCGGCTGAACACGAAGCCATTATGCTTCAAACAAAGGAGGAAAAACAATGGATCTGCCAACAAAAATTGCGAGATATTTAGCGAAAAAAGCAAGATATATCTTCCAATCAGCCTTACTGTCCTATCCTAAGAAGGTTCAGTGCAATATTTGTGGGTGGGAAGGGCGTCACTTTTTGAGTGATTCATGGCACAGCCACATAAACTGTCCAAGATGCCGTTCAGGCATAAGGCAAAGATTGTTTTTTGCCGCTCTTCAGAACATTGAGGATTTTTCATTTGACAGACTAATCCATAACAAAACAATTTTACATTTTGCTCCAGAAGACATTATCAGTTCAAATATCCGAAACAAATCCGCACATTATGCTACAGCTGATTTTTTGCGAAGGGACTGTGATTTCAAGCTGGATATGTCCAATATGCCGGAAATCAAAAATGAAAGCTTTGATATTGTAATCGCTTTCGATGTCCTTGAGCATGTGTCTGATTACCAAAAGGCTCTCGAAGAAGTTCACCGGGTTTTATCTTCAAAAGGCTTTGGGATTTTTACTGTGCCACAGAAAGATAATCTTTTAGTAACCTATGAAGACCCAACCATAGTTACACTTGAAGACAGAATAAAGCATTTTGGACAATGTGATCATCTTAGAATATTTGGAGACGATTTTTCTAGAACTGTTGAGAGCAAAGGTTTTGCGGTGATCGCTGTTAACGAGTCTATCTTTTCTGAAGATGTAAAGAGAAGATATGTTCTATTTCCGCCAATGCCCTCAAAGCATCCCCTAGCCACAAATTATAGAAAGGTTTTCTTTTGTCAAAAAACTTCTTAAAGCAACAGCATAACAAGACGCTCAACTTAACCGCTATTCCGCTGCGCTCCATAGCGACAGGTGAGCTTTATCGTTAATCCGAAGTTACCTCTAAGAAACTGCAAAAACACCATTACGACAAGCAAGGGAGGAAGTTACGCCTCTACTTTCTGTCTACTGTATATTCCGGCGATGTCGACCACTCATTCCGTTGATGCCGACCACCTCTTAGCCCAACTTCCGAAGACCTTCCGTAATTGAGTGACTGAGTGCCAGGCACCGTTAAGTTATTCATCCTGAGCCCTCGTGTTTTGAGGGCATGAGGATCTCATCTCTCCTTCTGTTCCAACTCAACAACTCCACAACTCCACAACTCAACATTTTTTGAAAGGATGAGATTCTCACGTCGTCTGGTAAAATGCGACCAGACTCCTCAGAATGACAGAATAAGAAGATGGTATTTTCATATTTACAGGGTGCTGCGAAGCAGCATGAGGGCCTATCCGGGAAATACGGTGAGTCGTGAATCCTTAAGGAATGTTGAGTTGGGAAGGACACCCCGGGAAAGAATGGGGAGTTGGGGAATTGGTAAGGTTGAGGTATTTACCTATTTACTATTTACTTTTCACTTCTCACTGTACTTCCGGTAAAAGCTCTTCACGTTCCCGACCCAGTGCTGGTTGAGCTCCAAGAGATCGTTCTCCGCCCCGATGGGAGCGTAACGTTTACCCAGGAAGGTGATGAAGTCACCCTCCTGGGTTTGAGTTGAGAATCTCTGGAAATTTTTCTCCACCGTCCCGCAGGCCCATTCACACTGTGTTCGTAAGTTGGTGTCTTTGGCTTTGGGGTGCATCACCCCAAACTCCAATCCCGCCCCGACTTTCTCTGCTTCTCTTATGGCCAGGATGAGCGCAAAGGGGTTGACCGGGTACTTCCTTCCCACCAGGAAGTAGCTCTGAGCACTGGTGAGGATGACCGGAAGTTCTTCCGGGAAGGAGAAACCTTCCATCACCGCCTGGGAGTTGAGATGAAGTCGGGTCAGGTCACTGTGACTCAGGGGTTCGGAGTCAGTTCGCAGGGCATTGAGGACGATCTGAGCGTCAGAGAGAAAAGCAGCATCCAGGGATAGATAGCGGGGAGATTCATCGATGGGGAGGATAGCTTTATTATCGTCTTTATCCGCATCAGGGTTTTCGGTAATGAACTCTGTCATTATTTCATCCTCAGACCCCGCAGGATGACGGCGATGACGATACCGGGCCCCAGAAGGGTGGCCAGAGTACTCCACACCTTCACCGAGGCGAGCTCCCTTCCCAGGGACCATGCCGGCTGGACCGAAACGGAAGCCGTTAAAAACAAAGCCCAGAAGTGGTTCCTTGAAGCTTTGAAACAGAGAAAGTCCCGGCTTCCCTTCCCCCCCTTGGGAATTGATTCCGATAATGGGGGAGAATTCATCAACCACCGATTGGTTCGGTATTGCCGGAAAGAAAAGATCACCTTCACCCGGTCCCGAGCCTCCCAAAAGAATGATAACTATTATGTAGAACAAAAAAACTGGACGGTGGTCCGACAAAAGGTGGGATACCTTCGCTATGATACTGAAGAGGAACTTATCCTTCTCAACCAACTCTATCCTCTCCTTCGCCTCTATACCAACTTCTTTCAGCCAATGATCAAACTCATTTCCAAAGAACGAGTGAAAAGTAAAGTGAAAAAACAATACGATGAACCGAAAACACCTTTGATGCGAGTTCAGGCACCGCCATCAATCGACGAATCCATCAAGAAATCCCGGCAAGACCAACATAAAGAACTTAATCCGGCTGATTTGAAACGACAATGGTTAAAATCCAGAACCAATTGATCGAGATGGTTTCTTTTAAAAAGGAGTTTGTCGATCCTCAATTAAAAGAGGTGAATTTGGTATAGAATTTTAATTGAGGCAACAAAGATCAAGTGCTATTTCATGGGTAAATTAATCCTCGGTTAGACGAGTACCTCAAGATAACAATATCACCTGATTTGATTAAATTCAAGGTTTGACCAAATTCAAACCCGGAATTCGATTTTTTTAGGCCATATCCTGAATCACTCAGCTTATTTTAGCCGCTCCACCATACCCAAGATAATGGTGAATGGTGAATCCTTAAGGAATGTTGAGTTGGGGAGTTGTTGAGTTGTTGAGTTGGGAAGGACACCCCGGGAAAGAATGTGGAATTGGGGAACTGTGGAACTGTGGAACTGGGAAAGACCGGGAGTCCTTAAGGAATGTTGAGTTGGGGAGTTGGGGAGTTGTTGAGTTGGGAAGGACACCCCGGGTAAAAACCGTGAGTCGTGAATGATGAATTACGAATTACGAATGAAAAAATGGGTGGGGGAATATTTCTGATCACTGAAACTATACCAACTTACTCCCTGCCCTATATAATTCAAAAATTCTTAAAAATACTTCCAACTCCACAACTCAACCTCTCAACAACTCAACATTTAATAAAAAGATGGGATTCTCACGTCATCTGGTAAAATGCGACCAGACTCCTCAGAATGACAGAATAAGAAGATGGTGTTTTCATATTTACAGGGTGCTGCGGATCAGATCAATAACTTAATAACTTAGTGCCAGGCACCTCAAACCTCACAAACCTCACAAACCTCAAACCTCAAAACCTCAAACCTCAAAACCTCAAACCTCAAAACCTCAAACCTCAAACCTCATACTTATGTAGCAAGGGGTGGTCGGCATCAGCGGAATGAGTGGTCGACATAGCCGGAATATACATGTAGATGAAGAATTAGGCCGAAAACTGATACAAATGGCCGGCTACAGGAATCGCTTAGTCCCTATGTATAATATCGTCAGTGATGAAGAACTATATCAGATCATTCCATCTCATTTAAGGGATATGGAAGACTTTATCTCCGAAATAAAAAATTACCTGAAGACCTTTGAAAACTAAGGCGAAAAAACCGCAAATACTCACTGCTCACTTCAAGATGTCGAACCCCCCATATTTTTTGATTGAAACCATCCAATGGTCTGTAAAAGACCGTCGGGTAAGGAAATTTTGGGTTCCCATCCAAGGATGGTTTTCGCCAGGGTGATATCGGGTTTTCTCCGTTTTGGATCATCTGGAGGGAGTGGGTGAAAGGAAATTGAGGAAGAAGAGTGGGTGAGATTAAGAATGATATGGGCAAAATCACGGATCTCATGCTCATCGGGGTTTCCCAGATTAAAGATTTGACCGTTTAATTCTTCATGGGTGGATAGACGGAAAATGCCCTCGACAAGATCATGAATGAAACAGAAACTCCGGGTTTGGGATCCATCACCATAGATGGTCAGCGGTTCACCTTTAAGGGCTTGCATGATGAAATTTGGGACTACCCGCCCATCTTTGGCTCGCATCCGGGGACCATAGGTATTGAATATGCGCGCGATGCGGGTATCTAAGTGATGTTCTCGGAAATAGGCCATGGTGAGGGCTTCGGAAAATCGCTTCGCTTCATCATAAACACTCCTCACCCCGATGGGATTGACGTTCCCCCAGTAGGATTCCGGTTGGGGATGAATTCCCGGATCACCATACACCTCGGAAGTAGAGGCAAGAATAAATCTTGCTCTCTTTAATTTCGCGAGACCCAAGGCATGGAGGGTCCCCAGGGAATCGACTTTCATGGTTTGAATCGGATATTTGAGATAATCAACCGGAGAGGCTGGGCAGGCAAAATGGAGGATGAGATCAAGCTCCTGGGAAACAAAGAGATAATTTGTGACATTGTATTCCATAAAATGGAAATTCGGATTTTCCAGAAGAAGAGCAATATTCGCTGGATTTCCGGTAAGAAAATTATCCAGTCCGAACACAAAATATCCTTCCTGAATAAATCGTTCACAGAGATGGCTTCCAATAAAACCGGCGGCGCCGGTGATGAGGGCTCGTTTCACTATTTCCTCCCTACCGAATAGTACTCGAAACCTTCTCCTCGAACATATTCCGGTTTAAAAAGATTTCGTCCATCAACAATAACCGGAAGATTCAGGGATTTCTTGAGTCTCGGCCAATCAATAGATTGGAACTCTTTCCATTCTGTTAGAATGACCAGAGTATCGGCACCCTGGCAGGCATCGTATTTATCACCAAGGTAATGTACTTTATCACTCTCGGGAAATAGAATTCGAAAATTATCCATCGCTACCGGGTCAAAAAGTTGAAGTTGTGCTCCGTTTTTCAGGAGTTCACGCACAATTTCGATGGAGGGTGCATCCCGGATATCGTCGGTATCCGGCTTAAATGAAAGACCCCAGATCGCGATAACCTTATCATTATTCACCCAGAGGATATCTTCGATTTTTCGAACGAAGGACTTTCTTCTCTCATAGTTCTGCTTGAGTGTTTCCTGAAGGAGGCCAAAATGAACCCCATATTCTTCTGCTATCTCAATAAAAGCTTTTACATCCTTTCCAAAACAACTCCCTCCCCAGCCGATACCAGGGTTTAAAAAACTCCTGCCGATCCGCTTATCAAATCCCACCCCATCGGCCACAATTGAAATGTCCGCCCCCACCTTTTCACACAAATCAGCAATCATATTGATGTAGGAAATCTTCATGGCCAGGAAGGAATTGGAGGCATGTTTGACCAGCTCGGCAGTGGCCGGATCAGTATAAATAATGGGACAGGAAAAATCCTGGTAAATTTCCTGAAAGAGTGCCTTCCCTCTCTGGCTCTCCACCCCGATGATAATTCGATCAGGATGCATGAAATCTTCTAGAGCGGAACCTTCCCGTAAAAACTCCGGGTTGGAGGCAACTTCACATGGTACATCATGTCCAGCATACCGTTGGATCGTCCGTTTCACTCTTTGGTGGGTATTAACGGGAACCGTACTTTTTTCCACGATGAGTCGATAGCTTGTGATAGAGGAGGCAATCTCCCGGGAAGCGTTTTCAATCTGGGACAAATCTGCCGAGCCATCCCCTCTCTCGGGTGTTCCCACACAGAGAAATATCACATCCCCAAAGGCAACCCCTTCCGACATGGAATTTGTGAAACGAACTTTTCCGGTCCCCAAGTTTTTTTGGAGCAGCTCTGGAATCCCAGGCTCATAGAATGTTAGAATCCCCCGGGAAAGTTGATTCAACTTCGAATCATCTTTCTCTATACACACCACATCATTTCCCAGATCAGCAAAGCAAATAGCAGTCACCAAACCGACATATCCCGCACCAACAACCGTAATTTTTTTCATTTGTGAATTCACCTGTTTGGGAAATGCGTAAATTGCGAATGGTTAAAAAACTTTTCTGGGAACCACCAATGATAGAACTCCTGGGAAGTTTTTAATATCTTCTGACATTTTTCTTTTGCCCTATTGGCATCTTCGAGGAAATATTCTTCGGCCGGAATCCATAGAATATTATTGTCAATACCTGGATACCTGCTCCAGGTTACTTCCGGTTCAATTTCGATACTCATCCGGGCAATGTGAATCAAAGCATCTTTCCATGGTACAGGAAATTGTTTCTCTTCGATTTCTTTTATCAATGCCTTCCCAATAAAATGAGATTTGATAAAAATACCCATCATGATCAAAATTGCCTTCATTGATTTTTCAACAGATTGCTGAAAATGGAAAACCGCTTTATCGAAATAACCTTTTTCAAGAATGATAACACCAATATCATAATCTCTTTTGGCATCATCTAACCTGGCATCGGCAAATTGTCGGTTGCTCACTTCCGAGAGATACCCTTCGCTACGATAGGGAACCGGAAATTTCCAGCCATTCTCGGTTTTTTCTATCCCTCGTTCGCGGATATACTTTTTTGTCTCATCGATCAAATTTTTTAAAAAATTTCCTTCATCGAATAAGATGTGTCCCTCAATAGCAATATCTAAGAAAAGGGGATTATGATTTCTAAAATTGGAAATACATTCCTGGCTGGTAAGAAGGACAACATCAAGTGGTTGGGTGATGTCAATAGTATTTTTTATATATGCAATTTCGCTAGATCTTCTTTGCCGTTGAGGTGGTATTTCATCAGAAACCACCAGAATATCAACATCAGAATCTCTGGTTTGGGTTCCGCATGCGGAAGAACCAAACAGGATAGAAGACTTCACCAGGAAAGGTGCTCTCATGAGCTGGAAAACGATTTTATTCAGATCAACCTTTTTTAATTCAAGCATATAAAGACCGTGAATCGTGTAAAAATGTGGAATTGTGGAATTGTGGAATTGTGGAATTGTGGAATTGGGAAAGACACCCCGGGAAAGAATGGGGAATTGGCAAAGATACCCCTCCGGAGGAGGCAATTTAAGGTCATTTAATGACAATGCCAGTATTGATGATTTCATTAAAAAATGGGTTCTCTCTTTTAATAAACTCGTTATATCCATAGCCAATTGGTTCAAGATCGTATTCGATAAAATCCAATGCCTTCAACAATAAAAAACGAGTCGCTTCTCGTCGGGGGATACTATCGAAACTTTTTGAAAAAATAGCCAGATCAATGTCACTGTTTTTATCATATTGTTTTGAGGCACATGATCCATAGAGAAAAGCTCGGTCTACCGAAATTTCTTTACTCAGTTTCTGGATATATTTTTTTATAACCCGGTCGATTTCAAGTTCAGTAACTTTTGAATCCATATGATTTCTATAGCCTGCTGACACATAAAGACCACATAAACATATCTTCCTGCAGATAACATATACTCCGCAGATTCAATATCATAACGTGACATACACAACCAATGATTGATTTTTTCTTCTTTATCCATTTCGTAACTCTTTACCCTGAAAATATGTTAAAAAAATGTGGAGTTGGTAAGTGTGTATACATTTTTAGACTGTGGTGTTTACTGGCTGGCATGAATTCGATAGCCTCTCTCTGAGAGAACAATTATTACTGTTACATTATTGATCAAAGATTCTATTTCATTATACAAGATATTTTGGATATCCCTGACAATTCTCTGTATGTCAATCAACCGGTATCTGAGGAGAATGACTTTCCCCTGTTTCCAGAGTTTGCCAAATTGAATTAAACCACCGAAATCTTTATCACCTGATATGAGTACCAAATCATTGACTAAGGCATAATGAAGGATTTCGCTGTCTCTTTTTCCTTGAAGTCCAATTTCTGGAACAAAAAGCACTTCATACCCATTCTGACGAAGTTTCTTAACAATATCATAATGAAGATCTTCGTCGGCCAGAAAACAAATCATTTGGTATCGGCATAAATATGGTATTCTTCGCCTTGAAATTGTTCAGCCGCGAACTGGAGGGCAGCTTCATATCCTTCAAATGTTAATGTCGGATATCCCTTTAATACCTCTTCTTTTGTCATTCCAGAGGCAAGACACTGCAAGATAAGCGCCACTGAAACGCGAGTCCCTTTGATGATGGGTTTCCCATTGAGGATATCTGGATCTGAAATAATATACTCATTCATTCTGATCTCCCTCCCCGGGAAGGACCGGGAGTCGGGTAAAAATGTGGAATTGGGCCAAAACCGTGAGTCGTGTAAAAATGTTGAGTTGGGGAGTTGTTGAGTTGTTGAGTTGGGAAGGACACCCCGGGTAAAAACCGTGAGTCGTGAATCGTGAATCGGGTAAAAATGTGGAATTGGGGAATTGGAAATAAATTTATCAAATAGATGTATTCTCCTCTCATTGTCTATTGACACTTCTAAGAATTGAATTAAAAAAGTTGAGAAAATCGATATCGAGCGCTTGTGAAAATTGACGAAGCCATTTTTCCATGTATTGAATATCGAAATTCGAATTCTTTAAAAGGATTGATTTGATATCTTCGATATCTCGTGGTCTTCCAGAAATAAT
>JAPLGF010000140.1 GCA_026390275.1 Candidatus Atribacteria bacterium | reverse complement strand
CTAAATAATTTTTAAGGACCGGAACAAAAAACCATTTGGGAGGGATAGCTAAAATGTCAGTCTTTTCTTTGGTGGACATGCTCAACATCCAGTAGAGAGGGAAAAGCGTCCAGATCAAAAAAAGAGCCAGGAGAATATATCGGACATAGAGAGTCCACCGGGGTTTTCCTCTTTTTTTCATCTCTGAATAACTCCCTCATCTTCATAAAAAAGATTTTTCTCTCGCCGTTCTGATACAAATTCATTCCAGACGGCGAGAGAAAGACTCGATATTGCGTTATTTTTTCATCAAATCAGAAACATCATTGGCTGCTTCATCCATAGCATCTTTGGCCGATTTGATTCCCAGTACAATATTCTGAAGCTCCACTGAGATGATATCGGCAATTTCCGGATACTTGGGATTGAGATACGGAACCAGGTCTGCTTTGACAAATCCAAATCCTTTAATACAGGCATCGATCCATTCTTTATTTTGTTTCTCGAAGAAGACTGGATCTTTCCAGACCGACAACCGGGCACCAGAAACACCCGATTCGCTGGCGATGTACTGGAAGACCGGCTTGCTGGTAGCCCACATCATGAACAGGAATGTGGCATCTTTCTTCTGGGATTTCGGGTTCATCCCCAGGTTCCAGAACCAGTAGTTGGGGACGATTTGCTGGTTCGGACCAGCCGGGATCTGAGCATATCCCACCTTCCCTTTGATCGTACTTTCCTTAGATTCCAAGGCGGGAAGGGCACCGGAAGCTTCGATCACCATGGCCACTTTTCCTTGTTGAGCAGCAGCCAATACTTCCGGCCATCCATAGTTGACGACACCTTCCGGACCAGTATCCTTGAGCATCTTTCCATACATCTCGGAGGCGGCAATGGCTTCAGGAGAATTAAAAGCGGGGTTTCCCTGGTCATCAAAATACTTACCCCCGTATGAGAGGAGATAGCCGGTCCATTCCCAGACGATAGACAGACCACGCAGGCCCCGAGAAACATATCCTGCCATCCCTTCGGTTTTTAACTTTTTGGCGGTATCATAAAGTTGATCATAGGTTTCCGGAACCGTCAGACCTTTTTCAGTCAGGATGTCCTTACGGTAGGCCATGAGTTCACATTCCGTTCCAATCGGCAAGACCAGTAACTGATCCTTGTAAACTCCGGCAAGGAGAGCAGCCGGATATAAATCTTGATAATCGTACCATTCCTGATCAATGAACCGGGGATCTACGGTATATTTATTCAATGACTCCAACCAACCAGCTGATGAATATGATCCCATGTCTAAGCTTCCCACCATGAAACCGTCGACCGTCGGTTGACCACCAGCAAGTTCCACTTTCAACTTGGACCAGAACGCTTCTTCTGGATAAACATCGAAAATCACCTTGATCCCGGTTTTCTTCTCGAATTCAGCCACCACGGGCTGGATCCCATCGGTAAACCAGTGTTTATTCATCATCATGCGGATCTGCTGCCCGGAGAACTGCTCCCACTTAATGTTCCCCCCAAACAGCTCCGCGGCTGTTACGGGAAGAACCAAAAGCACGACGAGCAATGAAACCATAAGAATAACAGTAAAATTCTTTCCCTTGAACATTCCAACTCCTCCTCCTAAAATATTTTTGTAATGGTATGAGTGAAGCTCCACACACATGTGTGGACCCCTCCGATCACCGGATGACCATCATCTGATCATGTTCCCTCCTTGTCCATGGAGCTCCATCCCGTCTTCCGCTATTCACAAAAAAGAAAGGAACAGGTGAAAACACCGTCCATATTGTACTCCACCTGTTCCTTCATGAATCAATCTATTTCTTATAATATCCAGCTTTGTCCATAATATCCAGAACCTTTGCATTTAACTCATCGAAAGTCTGCTGCGCAGTTCCCTGACCCATGACTGCTTTTTGAATTGCCAGAGTGAAGTAGTCCTGAATCTCGGCCCATTCCGGAATCTTGGACCGGTTGGCATAGCTGGCTACCCGTAACGATTCCAGGAAGGTGGAGATGTATTCTTGTTTTGTGATATCCGGATCAGTAAGGGTGGTGATCCGGACAGGAGTGGATGCCGCTCCCGGGGTAAGAGCCATTTTCTTCTCCACTTCCGGAGACGCCAGGAATTGAATCAGCTCCCAGCCCGCATCCTTATTCTTGCTGGACACTGGAATGGCGAGAGACCATCCACCGATAGCAGCTGCCATTTTTCCGCTTTTCGGATAGGGCATAGGGAAGTATCCGATCTTTCCCATTACCTTGGAGAGTTTCGGATCATCCATTTTCCCGGCAAACACTGAAGGTTGCACCGACATAGCAGTGAGACCTTGCAGGGTGTCATTCAAGAGTTCATCCCAGAGACGGTTTTCGATTCCGGGGGGACAAAACTTTTTGAGCGAACCCTAGTAATCCCGGGCTTTACCCGCTTG
>JAPLGF010000025.1 GCA_026390275.1 Candidatus Atribacteria bacterium | reverse complement strand
ATTATAAGCCATATATAGAATAATGAATTTTTGTTTGAAATAAGCGATTTAGCTTGGAGAATATTCATAATTATCAGCTCTCAATAAAGGTTGAATGACTTCTTCTGAGAACAAATATATTTTCTGCAACACTCATAAAATGTTATTTCATTATCCTATTCATTTTATCATATTTATAACTCCATGGTATGCTGTGAATGGCAAATGACTCATTTACCCAAAAAAGGAGAGAAGTGGTTTCTTTAAATATTTTCCTTTTCTAACCAGGCCTGAAACATCAAGACATCCCACAGCTGATTCTGCCAGTTTCTTTCCCCACTCTGGTGCTCCTCCCACATCTTACGAATCGGAACCGGATTGAAAAAACCCTCCTGGCTCAGGCGTTTTTCCGGGAGAAGATCCCCAGCCCATTCCCTCAGCCCACCTCTCAACCATTTATCCAAAGGTATTCCAAACCCCATCTTGGGGCGCTCAATCAGTTCCTTGGGAACATACTGGTAGAGAATCTGACGCAAAATCCATTTCCCCTGACCATTACGGAGCTTCATTTCCAGGGGGAGGGTCCAGGAATATTCCACTATCCGATGATCGAGAAGGGGGACCCGGGCTTCCAGACTGACCCCCATACTGGCTCGATCCACTTTGGTGAGAATATCATCTGGAAGATAGGTGATGAGATCGAGAAACATCATCGGGAGGCTCAAATCTTGCTGGTTTGCCCATAGATACGGGTCAAAAGGAATGGTGAATGGTTCTTCCGAATCGTTGACGACCAACCCTGGTTCTTTCCAGTGGGAAATCAAAGTGAGATACATTTCCTGGGGACTGGAGACTCTTAATATATCAGCCAGTTTATAAATCTTCTCACCGGGATTCCGGGGATGGAATTTTCCAGGAAGGATACGATCAAACCAGGAAAAGAAGGAATCCCATTGCCGGGGGGAAAAACATTCAATAATGCCAGCAGCTGTTTTTTTGAGTGGCCCGGGCATCCATCCCGTCTTTTTCCAAAAACTTCGGCCCAAAAAATACCGGTTATATCCCCCAAATAATTCATCTCCCCCATCACCAGAGAGACTGACAACTACCTGCTGACGGGCAAGTTGGGAAACCAGATAAGTGGGAATTTGAGATGAATCAGAAAATGGTTCGTCATACAGATCCGGTAACCTGGGAATCACTGCCCTGGCTTCTTCTGGGGTCACATAGAGTTCGGTATGTTCCGTCCCCAGATGGCGGGCCACTGCTCTGGCATCCCGGGCTTCGTTATAAGCGTCTTCCTGGAAACCAATCGTAAAGGTCTTGATCGGACGGCTACTCAGTTTCTGCATCAAAGAAACGACGGTAGATGAATCGATCCCTCCGGAAAGGAAGGCTCCCAGGGGAACATCAGCAACCATCCGCAGTGAAATAGAATCGAGAAGGAGTTTTTCAAGCTTTTCAATACTGTCTTTTTCGGTATCAGGTTTGATTCTCAACAGACCTTTCTCAGCAATTTCCCGGGCGGACCAATAAGGTATCGGCGGCTCAATAGTTTCTTGATCCCTTACTTTTACCTTTAAAAAAGTACCGGGCAAGAGCTTGGAAATCCCCTGATAGATGGTAAAAGGGGCAGGGATATAATTATAACGTAGATAAAGGGCAAGGGCGTTTCGGTCTATCAATCCCGGGAAATTTGGGAATGCTTTCAACGCTTTCAACTCTGAACCGAACAAAAAGGAACCCCTCACCCATCCATAATACAACGGTTTGATTCCCAATCGGTCGCGAACTAAATACAAAACCCGCTCCTCCCGATCCAGTAAAGCAAAGGCAAACATACCTACAAATTTCTGGATAGATTCCAGAAGACCCCATTCTTCAAAAGCTACCAACATCACCTCCGTATCAGAGTGGCCCTTCCATTGGTTCCTTCCTCGATTTTCGAGTTCTCTCCTCAATTGAGCAAAATTATAAACTTCTCCATTGTAAACGATAACCCAGCGTCCACTCGGAGACACCATCGGCTGATGCCCTTCCATCGTGAGGTCTAAAATCGAGAGACGTCGGTGACCCAGAGCGATATTCAAGCGAGGATCAATCCAAATTCCCCCCTCATCTGGTCCCCGGTGAATCAATGGTGCGGTCATTCTTT
>JAPLGF010000233.1 GCA_026390275.1 Candidatus Atribacteria bacterium | reverse complement strand
TTGAAAGTTAAATATTTTTCCTGGTTTTTCATTTTTTTCCTTCTGTTCGTTAGTTTCTTTTCATGTTCAAGGGTCTATGCCGATGGTTGTTTTTTTGGATCACAGTATCGGGATGTCTATGCTATACGGCAGAGGGCATTTATCAAGTATTTCAACCATATCGAGGAACTCGTTATCCAGACGGCGTATCAGGGTGAGCCCCAAGATTTTTCTTGGGTGGTACCGCTTCCAGGATATCCATCTATTGAGGAAGCTGATGTGGCGCTCTTTCAGGAATTGCACGATTTTACGACACCGGTCTATCCAAAGTCCTTTTGTGGGGGGATCGGGTTCACTTCATCTCCTGGGTCTCAGGGAGTAACAGTCTGGGAGACGCTCATCGTGGGGTATTATAATGTGACCATTCTCGCTTCCCAGAGTGGGGAAAGTCTCACGGAATGGCTCTCTGAGAATGGATACATTTTTCCCGATGAGGGAAGGGACATTCTCGACTATTATGTCCAGAAAGGGTTTTACTTTGCCGCATTTAAAATGCAACCCGGGACAAAAGATGAAGGAAATTTAGAACCAGTTCAGTTTACCTTTTCCACTCCTAAACCCTTCTTTCCGATGCGTATGACCGCTTTGAGCACTCAGGGGACAGATGTTTTACTCTACATCTATTCTCAGTCTCCATTGCAGCCCAAAGTTCCGGGTTTTTCTTCTTTATTCGAGCGATACGTCAAACCCTCCGACTTTCCTCAACATGATTATCCAGAGCTTGAAAAGAGGTGTGATCATTCAGGATACCTGAGTAAGTGGGACGGATTTTTCACTCCCGAGGAGATTACCGATGATATCGAACTCGAAGAGAGCCAGATAATACTGGGGAGTATCATGATGAGCGGAACCGCTCAGGCCCTTATGTTTGTACTTGTTTTCAGTTTTTTCTGGTGGGGAAGGAAACTGAAAAAGTAAGACCAATATATAAATTTCACAGGAGAACGGTTTTTACCTGGTGGTCCTCGACCATTTGAAGATCATATGAAAATCGTTGGGATTCCACTGATAGAATTGCATTTTGATATTATCAGTGCCCACAAATCTATTCTTTTCCTTCATTAAGTTCGCAGCAGCGGTTCATCCCCGGACTCTTCACCGTTCTGAATTAACTTACTCCTCTCCCTTGAGGGGAGGGTACAATAAAAACCCATTCATCATCAATATGCCACCATGCCTCTACAATACTTTATCGCCTCGTTCTCCGGTACGGATGCGAATGGCATCGATGACATCGGAGATAAATATTTTTCCATCACCGATTTCACCGGTTTTGGCGGATTGGACAATGGCCTGGGTGATCTTATCAACATCATCATCCTTACAAACGATTTCTATTTTTCTTTTGGGTAAAAATTCGACTCTGTACTTTTCCCCCCGCCATTGCTGGACGATTCCCTTTTGTTTTCCATGCCCCTCGATCTCGGTAATCATTAAACCGGAATACCCGACTTCTTCCAGAGCACTCAGAATCGCTTTTAACTTTTCCGGACGAATAATCGCCTCTACTTTTTTCATGATTAGTATCCTCCTAATAATTTTTCCGGATTAAGAATTCCGGGTAGGCATAGTTCCCATGTTCTCCAATATCCAATCCCTGAATTTCTTCCTGCAGGGTTACCCGAATACCCATGGTGACTTTGAGGATATACCAGGCAATGAGTGATATCGCAAAAACATAGGCGCCGACGGTGATTACTCCGGTAAATTGAGCGGCTAAAAGTTTCACTCCACCGCCAAAAAAGAGTCCGTTTCCCGAGGAGATTCCGCAAATCTTATCCTGGGCAAACAAACCGACCGCCAACGTTCCGAACACCCCATTTATCAAGTGAACCGAAAGGGCTCCCACCGGATCATCAATTTTCAACCGGTCAAAAGAAATCACTGCCAAAACCACCAAAACTCCCGATATCAATCCAAT
>JAPLGF010000038.1 GCA_026390275.1 Candidatus Atribacteria bacterium | reverse complement strand
CGTCCCGATCTGGTTGAGCTTGATGAGAATGGAGTTACAGCATTTCTCCTTGATTCCCCGGAGCAACCGTTCCTTGCTGGTCACAAAGAGGTCATCTCCCACCAGTTGGACCTTGTTGCCGAGAGCGAAGGTGATTTTCTTCCAGCCATCCCAATCTTCTTCTGCCAGGGCATCTTCAAAAGAAATGACCGGGTATTTCTCCGCTAAAGCCTGATAAAATTCGATCATTTCATCGATATTCCGTCTGGTCCCTTCCCGTTCAAATACATAAATGCCATCTTTATACAATTCCGAAGCAGCAGTGTCCAAAGCGAGGAAAATGTCCTTCCCTGGCTCATATCCGGCCAGTTGAATCGCCTCGATGATGACTTCGATGGCTTCCTCTGATGAATGAAGATTGGGAGCAAACCCTCCCTCATCGCCCACCCCGATGGAATACCCCCGCCGCTTGAGAACCTTGGCCAAATGATGGAACACCTCGGTTCCAGCCCGAAGGGCATTTTTAAAGGCAGTGAAACCACAGGGAACGATCATGAATTCCTGGATGTCGACTCCACTATCGGCATGTTTACCACCATTCAAAATGTTCATCATGGGAACCGGAAGTTCACAGGCGTTGACCCCCCCGAGGTATCGATAGAGAGGAAGATTGGTATACTCTGCCGCGGCCTTGGCCACAGCCAAAGAAACCCCTAAGATGGCATTGGCACCCAATTTCCCTTTATTCGGAGTCCCATCAAGTTCAATGAGCTCTTTATCAATTTTAGCCTGGTCGAGAGCATCCAGACCAATCATTTCTGAGGCAATGATTTCATTGACATTCTCCACTGCCTTGGTGACCCCTTTCCCCAGATAGCGACTCTTATCACCGTCCCGGAGCTCCACCGCTTCGAAGGTACCGGTGGAAGCTCCGGAAGGAACCGCCGCTCGGCCAAAGGCTCCGGAAGCAAGTGTAACATCCACCTCTACGGTAGGATTCCCTCGGGAATCAATAATTTCTCGGGCATGGACATCAAATATGGTACTCATGTGCTCTCATCTCCTTTTTCTCGGGTACAAGTGTTCGACACTGTAAAATGAGTCTACGGCATAAGATAAAAAATCTAAAAAGAGAAAAAATAATAACGAAAAGGGGTCTTTCCCAACTCCCCATCATTCGTAATTCATAATTCATAATTCATAATTCGTAATTCATAATTCATCATTCATCATCCTCTGCTCCTCCATCACCTCATACAGCTCACCTTTGGCCACATTCCCCGCCGGGACAGCGGTGACTTTCACCCGAAGTTTCAGTACCGAAGAAACGATGGTGATTTCATCTCCCACTTTCACCGGGGATGCCGGTTTCGCAACCCGGTCGTTGAGGAAGACTCTCCGGTTCTGGCACGCGATTTGGGATAGAGTTCGTCTTTTGATGAGTCGGGATACTTTTAAAAATTTATCGATGCGCATGATCCTTCTCAGGGAAGAAATGTTGCTTCTGAAAGATCGGGATTCCATCCTTTTACCAGAGGTAAGCAGAACCGTAATATGCTTAACAAGTCCATCAAAGGTTATTTCTCATTGTTTGGTATCGATCGTATTTCTCGTTTGGCTCTGTTCCATATCTCATCCATCTCCTCCAAAGACACCTGTTCAAAACCTTTCCCCTCTTTTTTAATCTCGTTCTCAACATAGGCAAACCGTTCGACAAACCGACCGGAAGCTTTCTGGAGGGCATCCTCCGGCTGAATACCAAGATGACGGGCACAATTCACCAGAGCAAATATCAGGTCTCCCCATTCGTTCTCCATGGCTTTCTGATCACCGGAATTCCAGGCACTTTTAAATTCATCTCGCTCTTCATTGACTTTATCCCATACCTGGGTGGCATCCTTCCAGTCAAAACCGACCCGTGCCACCCGACTCTGTATGGCATGGGCGCGGATAAGAGCCGGGAGACTGTCCGGGATGGAAGCAAGCATATGGGTTCGTTTTTTTTCTTTTCCTTTGATCTTCTCCCAATTCAGCAAAACCTCATCCACGTTTCGGACTTCGGTATCACCGAAAACATGGGGATGCCGTTTTTTCATTTTATAAATGAGTTGTTTTAAAACATCCTCCAGGGTGAATGTCCCGTTTTCTTCCCCCATCTGAGCATGAAAAACGATATGAAGGAGCATGTCTCCCAATTCTTCCCGTAAATCTCCCTCGCTCTTCCGGTCAATGGCATCAAATGCCTCATAAAGTTCTTCCAACATCAGGGGCTTCAAGCTTTCCCGGGTCTGCTCTCGATCCCAGGGACACCCATTCTCTCCCCGTAAAGTCCTTACCAGTTCTTTCAATTCCTGAAACAGTTCTCCTGCTTTATCTCCCGACATGATTCGCCTTTCATTTTACCCCAAAAATGATATTGAAAAGATGTGGAATTGTGGAATTGTGGAATTGTGGAATTGGAAAAGACACCCCGGAAAAGAATGTTGAGTTGGGGAGTTGTGGAGTCGTTGAGTTGGAAAAACCCTCCATCTGGAATCTCCCCCTGGGGATAAAGAGGGATTCGATGTTCCCCATGGCCAATTCAAGTCCCCTTCCTCGCCCTTTATTCACCTGCTCACTTCTCACTTCTTTTAAACCCCGGTTTGGCATCGGGGTCAAAGGCAGTGATCAGGGCGTCAATACCAATGAGAGGCATTTTCAAAGCCGGTTTCGAATGAAATGTGGTGAGGATCCCCTTCCACCCTCGGGCACGGAATCGCTCACCCAGACGGACGAGGCAATCAAGAGGGGCAACGATATACAACTCACCATTCTTTTCTTCTATGTCTTCAACCTGTGCTATTTTACCATAATAGCGAAGTTTTGTAATTTTAATGAGGTTTTTTACTTCCTGCGGAAGGTGTCCAAAACGATCTTCCAGCTCCTTTTGAAGTTCCGTTAAATCGTTGAAGTTCCGGATGGCTAAAAAGCGCTGGTAATAACTGAACCGTTCATTTTCTCCCCCCATGTACCAGACAGGAAGATACGCTTCTTCCCGAAGAGTGATCGAGGGAGGGAGTGAATCTTCGGCTTTCTCTCCTTTCATACGGGCGATTTCATCCTGAAGCATCCTGTTATAGAGGGAGAAACCGATTTCCTGGATGAATCCGTGTTGTTGTTCTCCAATGATGTTTCCGGCTCCCCGGATTTCCATATCCCGCATGGCCAGCTTGTAACCGTAGGCAAAGGCTTCCCGGTCAAAACGCCCAATTCGTCCCCGGAGTTGATAGAGTTGCGAGAGACCAAAAAAAGTGGTCGGATCCACGATGAGGGTGTTGGCATTGGGGATGTCGAGCCCAATTTCGATGATCGTGGTGCAGAGCAATATCTCGATCTTGCCATCATAAAACTCCCCCATCACTCTCTCCAGCTCCGGACCGGACAGCCGTCCGTGCGCGACGGCCAACCGGCGTCCCGGGAGGAGAGACTCCAGCTCTTCCCGAATACCCAGAAGATTCTTGATGCGAGGACATACGTAAAAAACCTGCCCACCTCGTGTCAGCTCATATTCAATGGCTTCCCGGATCATTTTCGGACTGCGGGGGGCAACCACGGAATGGACCGGTTTTCGTCCTTCCGGCGGGGTATCGATGACACTGATATCCCGGATCCCGGTGAGAGAGAGATAGAGCGTCCGGGGAATGGGAGTAGCGGTGAGGGTCAGCACGTCAACTGTCGATTTCATTTTTTTCAATCGTTCTTTGTGCATGACTCCGAAGCGCTGCTCTTCATCGACCACCACCAGACCCAGATCGTGGAAGAGAATGTCCTTCTGAAGAAGACGGTGAGTTCCGATCAGGATATCGATTTCTCCCTTATGAAGTTGTTCCACTATCTGCTTCTGCTCGGCGGAAGTACGAAAACGGTTCACCACTTCGATGCGAACCGGAAATCCTTTCAATCGATCACGAAAGGTGACGAAATGCTGTTCAGACAGAATGGTGGTGGGTGCTAAAATCGCCACCTGTTTCCCACCCATCACTGCTTTGAAAGCAGCCCGAATGGCAATCTCGGTTTTTCCATACCCGACATCACCGCAGATCAACCGGTCCATGGGACGAACCAATTCCATGTCATATCTGACATCCTCAATAGCCTTTTTCTGATCCGGCGTTTCGACATAGGGAAAGGCGAGCTCCATTTGCTTCTGCCAGGTGGTGTCGGGAGGGAAAGCGTACCCCTTTTCACATGGTCCACCGGAACATAGAGAATGTCCCCCGCGGCATATTCAATCACCAAATACACCCGGTGAACACCCTCTACCACAATCTCTTTCATTCCCCGAAAAATACCAATTCCTTGATCCTCGTGAACCACAAAGTCCCCTTCTTGCAGGGATCGGATTACTTCTTCGGGTGATCGGGTTTCCGGTTTTCTTTTCCCCGGCTTGAGGATATCTTTTCCAAAGATCTCCCGGTGACTGAGAAGGGTCATCCCCAATTCATCACAAACAAAACCTTCGCAGGGAAAACCGTCCAACTGGATGATTCGCGGTTCCCCGCTGATTTCCCGGGAGTAGGAAATTTTTTCTTCCTGAAGAATCGAAGCCAGATTTTTTCCTTTTTCCCCGGGGAGTACAATGTACACCGTATTTCCCGAGTCTTGTTTCAGGAAAGAAAGGAGAGAGGAAATATCACCTTGAAAAGAAGGAGGACGTTCGGCGGGAAATTGAAAAGTGGTCGTCGGTCCCTGGGGGGTGATAATTCCCGATATCACCTGGGGAATGGATGCGAGATCTTGATTCTCGATGAGAACATCATCCCAGAAAAGAATTCCGGCCTTCTCTTTCAAAAGACCGAGGAAAGGAAAGGTCTTGAACGTTCCTTCTCGGGGTATCAACAGACACCGATCAATGGAATCGGTGGTACGTTGGGTATCGGGAAGAAAATACTTAATCTTCTCTATGACATTCCCCATCCAGTAGGTTCGGATGGGCGCATCCAGTTGAGGGGGAAAAACGTCCAGAATTTCCCCCCGAATGGCTAAGTCTCCCTTTTCCCGGACATGTTCCTTTCGCTCATATTTCATTTCGAAAAGCTGCTCAATCATCCGCTCCCGAGGGTATTGCTGACCCCCAATAAGCAAAAGTGAGTGATCGCTGAATAAACCAGGATCGATGATTTCCCGGGACAGATCGCCGACCTCCAAAACGGCGATGATCTTTTTTTCTGGTTGAATTTTCTTTTGAAAGACCACATCACCATATTCTTCTTCCGGGTCGGTCATGACCAGCTCCATCGAATCGTGGGTACAGAACGCCACCCCTTCCAGCTGACGAAAGACATGGCGTTTCTTCTCTGCCCGGGAGGTAATATAGAAAAGGGGAGAAAAACCTCTTTCCACCATTAATCGAGCC
>JAPLGF010000246.1 GCA_026390275.1 Candidatus Atribacteria bacterium | reverse complement strand
CTGAGCTGCACGGTGTTCATGGTGCGCGTCAGCTACGACCAGAAGCCCTACCGCCGCTACGTCATGGAGACCTACGGGGCGAAGGTACATCCGTCGCCCAGCACGGTCACGGACTTTGGCCAGAAGCTCCTCAAGGAGAACCCGAAGAACAGCGGATCCTTGGGGATCGCCATAAGCGAGGCTATCGAGACCTGCGTCAAAGGTCAGAAGACCAAATACTCCCTGGGAAGCGTCGCCAATCACGTCATGATGCACCAGACCGTCATCGGACATGAAGTGGTGAAGCAGATGGAGATGATCGACACCGTGCCTGACTACATGATCGGCTGCGTCGGCGGCGGAAGCAACTTCGCAGGGTTCGCGTTCCCGATGCTGGGTCAGAAGATCAAGAAGAAGACTGACACGGAGTTCATCGCTTGTGAGCCCAAATCGGTCCCTTCGTTGACCAAAGGCGAGTACCGTTACGATTTCGGCGATACCGCCGGAATGACCCCGATGTTCAAGATGTACACCCTGGGTCATGATTTCATGCCCCCGGGAATTCACGCCGGAGGCCTCCGTTACCACGGAATGTCACCTTTACTGAGCCATCTGTACCATGAGGGATATATTGAAGCGCAAGCATTCCAGCAGCAGGCCATCTTTGAGGCAGCGGTTCTTTTTGCTCGTACCGAAGGAACCGTGATCGCTCCGGAAAGTGCCCACGCTTTGAAATCAGCCATTGAGGAAGCAAAAAAATGTACAGAAACTGGACAAGAAAAGGTCATTCTCTTCAATCTCAGTGGTCATGGGTTATTGGACCTGGGAGCATACGACATATATATTAACCAGGGACTTCCGGATATCAACCATATCAACAACACCGGTTGTGGATGTAAAAAGTAGCCATTTGTTCCTGATCATCGATTTTTAGAGACCGTAAAGAGCATTCTACTCGAATCCGAAGAAGAGATGTAATACTATTCAATCTCTGACGTACAATAAAGTATAGTTCTGCAGAAAAAGGGTAGAGGAGCCTTTCATGACCAATCTTGATTCAAAAGGCAGAAACACAATTTGGTCACTGATCGAGGGAATTGTCGATAAGAATCAACTCCACACGCCTCCAATAAACATCTGGCGAGTAACCGAAGGCCGAATGGATGTGACCCGCTACGCTCCGGTTCGGATACCGGATGCCGAGATAGCCGACGTCAGTAATAGCCCCGATAAAAAGGAGTACATGCTCCGTAGCCCTCACCATAATCTGTATCTCAAGCTTGGTGAGGGAGAACTTTTCCTCTGGAATTTGATGGACGGAAAGAACACCGTCAAAGATCTAAGCCTCAAATATATTGATCAATACGACGTCGTCGGTGAAGATGTTCTTTTCTGTCTCCTGGATCTTCTCAAAAAAAATGATTTCCTTCAGGAAAGACCGTTATCCATGGTCCAATCTCTAAACTACAAACTCAGTCAAAAAAAGTTTCAGACCAGAATCAGACTCAGTGTGATGTTTTTGATTCATTCCACCTTCACCACGCAACGAGCAGATTCTTTTTTTGCCTGGCTCTATCACACCCTTGCCCGCCCTTTCTTTTCTCCACCGGGATGGCTGGTTATCTTTTTTCTTCTGGTCGTCAATACCTTGTTTTCTATCTATTTCATCTTTTCCCGTCATATTGGACTCATGATCATGGAACCGACCACTCAGCTTCATGATCTGATTATTATGATTTTTATTTCATATGGAAGCCTTTTTCTTCATGAATGTTCTCATGGAGTAACAGTCAAACATTATGGCCGGAAAGTATTGCGGGCTGGCTTGATGCTCTATCTGGGTCAACCGATTGCCTATGTCGACACCACTGACATCTGGATGAGATCAAAGTATCCTCGAGTCGTGGTCTCCTTCGCCGGACCTTGTTTCAACGGCATTTTGGGGGGAATATTTTTCCTGGTTGCTTTGTTCTTCCGGCAATCCTCCAGTTATACCCACCTGATTCAGGGTGGACTCCTTAACAGTGTTTTGTTCTTCGCGAATCTCCTTCCATTTATCGAAACCGATGGTCATTATATTATCCAGGATTATTTTGAAATGCCCCATCTCCGTCCCGATTCTTTGGTATTTGTTGGGAAAGGAATGTGGAGGAAGCTCATTCATCATGAACGGTGGGAAAAGATTGATTATATCCATTTCACCTATGGTACAATTGCCGTGGCGGGGATGATTTTCATGATTAACCTGTCAATCCATCTGTGGTTTTCCACCGGAAACCGTATCATAATGGATTTTATTGCCCATCCAGATTTGTTTATTGGACTGATTATCGTTCTGGTGGTGGTGGCAGCGGTCGCCCATCTTATCCGTTACGGTCTTCACTTGAAATGGCATACTGATGGACTGGAAAAATTACTCAAAAAGCGTTTGAGTCGGGGGTATTGAGGATATGTATAAAGTCACCCTGATGTTCACCGAGCGATGCAATATTGCCTGCCGGCATTGTTGTGTGAGTGAGCACGATTTCTTCGATCAAGGACGGGATATGCCGCTCCCGGAGGTTTTTCACTATATTGATCAGATGGTACAGCTCGCTGCTCAACACCGGGAACAATATGTAATAAGTTTTTCAGGAGGGGAAGCCTTCCTCCGATACCCCGATTTACTGGAAGCGGTTCGTTACGCCAAAAAGAATGGTGCCCACCATCTTTCTTGCATGACTAATGGATTTTGGGGAAAAGACCCGGCGTTAGCTCAGAAATGGGCAAATGAACTGAATACTGCCGGGTTGAATGTTATCGGATTCAGTATCGATGATTTCCATCAACAATTTGTTCCTTTAGATTCCGTCCGGAATGCCTTCCAGGCCTGTCGGAACCTGGGGATGGAGATCACGATCAAATCGGTGGTGACCAGGAAAACCCGTCGTCTTCCGGCAATCCTCGGTGAACTGGGAGATTTGTTGTTAAATTATAATGCCGTAGTGCAGGAGATCGCTTGCATTCCCGAGGGTCGGGCTTCCCATGCCATCGGATCGGATGAATGGTTGTGCCAGAAAGGGATACCAGAAGAACCCTGTATGGCCGGAATCATGCTGGTCATTTTCCCTGATGGATCAACTTTCCCCTGTTGTGGAACCGGTTGGAACCGCTGGTTGATTCTGGGCGATGCTCAAGTGGAACCGATCGCTGAACTTTTTCAGAAAGCGGAGAGTAAGTCATTATGTGTTCTTTTGCGGGAAGAAGGTCCGAAGTATTTTGTTCCTTTTTTCCAGCAGGCAGGACATCATTTGCCATCTGAGGGATACGCCAATTCTTGTCATCTTTGTAGAACAATTTTAAATCATCACCAGGCAGAGAACATTGTTCCTCAGGTTATTCTTGACTGGAAGACCAGGCGGGTTCGTAGTGTTCTGGGAAATTTTTTATGAGTTCCACCTTGACCCGGTAATCCCCCCACTGAGAGTGGGTTTAGAAAAAAAAAGGAGTGAGGACAGTATGGCCAGTAAAGAGGAAATGAAGAAGATTGCGGTTAAATGTATCGAGGACGATAAATTTCGCGATGATTTTGAAAAAGATCCCATCAAGGCGGCGGTTTCGATGGGAATCACCTTGACTGAAGTGCAAGCGAACGATATCAAGGCGCATGCGTCGAAAGTACAGGCAGCAGGTGTTCGGGAATCCAAAGGGTTCGTTTCGTCGATCATCTCGTCCTAGTGATTGTTGTCCGGGTGTTCCGTTTAAAACTGGGTAAAATAAGCTGAATTATGGTCTTTCAGGGGGGGGATTACTGAACGAACACTCAGACAATAGAAATGTAACCATCGGTATGGTAAACATTGCGGAGGATGGGATAATCATCCGGGAGGCCCAGTCAACTGGGCCTCTCTTTTTCCGGAAGGAGGATCAAGTGGGTCGCGTACTTCTGATCAGCATGCCTTTTGCTGATGCCCGGTTTGCTTCTACTGCCATCAGCCTCCTTAAACCATTGGTTGAGAAAGAAGGTTTTCTCTGCGATGTTCTCTATCTGAATATCGAATTCCGTAAGTATGGTGGGAAACCGGAGATCTATGACGAAGTTGCCGGGTACTGGATGATTGGAGAATGGCCTTTTGGTGCTGAATTGTTCGGTCCGGATTGGACGGTTTCCGAGAGAGGGAAGCCGGAAGCCCTCCAATCTGTTCTTCCTTTCGGGCATCCCGATCGAGGTAATATTTTAGAGAATCTCATCAGTTTCCGATCTCCAGCCTCTTCTTTTATCCAAAAATGTTCCAGTGAGATTGACTGGAGGGTATATGATGTGATTGGTTTTACCTCGGTATACAGTCAACAGGTGGCCTCGCTGGCACTGGCGCGACGGATCAAAGAACGATTTCCCGAAAAAATCATTGTCTTCGGCGGAGCAAATTGCGAAGGGAGAATGGGGAAAGCGTTATTACGACTGTTTCCCTGGGTGGATTGGGTTTTTAATGGGGAAGCGGACCTTTCTTTTCCGATGGCTCTTTCTCGCTGGTTTGAAGGGCAGCTCCCGGAGGGGATCAACGGAGTATTCTATCGTTCCGGAAATAACGTTGTGGATCAGGGTCTGGGAGATCTCCCTGAGATCGAGAATCTTCCTTATCCTGATTTTGATGACTATTTTCATACTCTGCAGAGAGAGGCACCGGAGCTCCTGGCTCAGGTCCCTCTCTCTCTGGAATTCTCCCGGGGATGCTGGTGGGGAGAAAAATCACAATGTATTTTCTGTGGAGTCAACCGGGGATCACTTCATTTTCGTGCCAAGAGTCCAGAACGAGCCCTATCAGAAATCACCACCCTCACCCAAAAATATGGGGTGAAACGGGTGAGAACAGTGGATGCGAATTTGAACCCTCAGTATCTGAAGACCCTCCTTCCTGAACTATCGAATCAGGTCAATTTCCATCTCGAGGAATTGTTCTTTGAAACTAAAACCAATCTGACCCGAGAACAAATTCATCAACTCCAGTTAGCAGGAACCCGAACCCTTCAACCCGGGATTGAGAGTTTCGATACCGAGATTCTTACCTACATGCGAAAGGGGACCACCCTTTTCCAAAACGTCCAGTTTCTCAAGTGGACACGAGATTATGGTTTAAAACCGACCTATAACTTCCTTTATGGGTTCCCAGGAGAGAATCTGGATGTCTATCGACGTATGATAGTGCTCGTTCCTCTCCTGGTCCATCTTCGACCACCCGATGTGGTCAGTCCCATTCTCCTCCAGCGCTTCAGTCCTCTTTTTGACCAGGCAGACCGGTGGAAATTGCAAGATGTCCAGGCCTATCATGGCCATCGCTTCTTTTATCCTTTCGAACAAAAAGATTTAGATGAGCTCGCCTATACTTTTGATTATCATTTTAAAGATCAGTGTCAAATTCCTACCTACTTTGAACCACTGAAAAAGGAACTGGAGAAGTGGCGAAGTCTCTGGCTTCAGCATGAACCCCCTTTCCTGGCCTTTGATCGTTTGGCAGAAAATAAACTGCTTATTTATGATACTCGACCCTGCCGGCAGAATATGCAGGTCGAACTCTCGGGAGACGGGGCGTATGCTGGCCACCCATTTCAGTTCGACCCTGGCTTTTCTTTTGAATGCGTCGTATTGATTCAATCGGGTACACTGGATCGGATCATCCCACAATTGTTTGAGAAGGGGAGAAAAAATCATGCAATGTTGGAAATGCGAACAGCCAGCAAGTGGAATCTGTCGGTTTTGTGGACGAGCGGTCTGTAAAGATCACGCCTCTCACCTGCCTTACATCATGACCGTGTATATCGGACAGAAACAAATCCCTAAGGCCATTGTGGTATCCGGAGCGCTGTACTGTGGAGAATGTTCTCCTCAACCGGATCCCATCGAAATGCCCGAGATCTATTAAAACCGCACCATCATCCTGCAGGAGGGAACCGGGAAATGAGAAAATGACAGGGGTGGGGGGGGAGGAGAGGGAGGATTTTCACTTTTAAATCGATCAGGATAAAGGAACATGAAGAGAATTCTCTGTATTAATCCCTGGATTCATGATTTTACTGCTTTTGATTTGTGGTTAAAACCACTGGGCCTTCTCTCTATCGCCTCACTTCTTCGGCGAAAAGGGTACGACGTTTCACTTCTGGACTGCATGGACGGTCATGATCCCTCCATGCCGTTGCCGAAGAAATCTTCTGGTTCCAGACTCTTACACGAATTTGGTTGCGGGTACTACTGGACTGAAATCATTTCCAAACCACCGATTTCCCAAACGGTCCCTCGTTACTGGAAACGCTTCGGATTACCATATGAAACCGTAAAATCTAGACTGCAGAAGTTTCCCACTCCCGATGGGATCTTTCTCACCACCGTCATGACCTACTGGTATCCCGGGGCCAAGGAGATGTTGGATCTGTGCCGCCAAATCTGGCCGGGAATTCCGGTTATTCTGGGTGGAATTTACGGGACAATCTGTCCGGAGCATGCCAGAAAACAGGGGTTTGATCAGGTGGTGAGTGGAACCGACCCTATCCAGGTTTCCCGACAACTGGAAGCGATCCTGGGGAACACCCTGGAAGTGAAGAACCTTGCGGATTATTTTTCGATTTATCCCTCTTTCGATCTTTATCCAGAGGTTCCCTATGCCGTGATTCTCACCTCTCTTGGTTGCCCATTCCGCTGTTCCTATTGTATTTCCGGATCATTGTATCCCCATTATTTCCAGCGAGAACCCCGGCAGGTTTTTTCGGAGCTTCGTCATGACGTCGAGGTTCTTGAGGTTCGTGATATTGCCTTTTATGATGATGCCCTCTTGTTTCAGGCCGAAAGAGGTTTTTTACCGTTACTCCGGCTGATACGAGAAGCCGCTTTTCCGGTGCGTTTTCACCTTCCCAATTCACTTCACGCCCGCTATGTCACTTTCGAAATCGCCCAGCTCATGAAACAAGGTCACTTTTCGACTCTTCGGATCAGTTTGGAAACCGTCTCTCAAGAACTTCAAAGGATGACCGGAGGAAAAGTGGGGCGAAAAAATTTTGAACAGGCGATCCATAATTTTTTAGAAGCGGGTTTCTTACCAGAGGAAATCGAGATCTACCTCTTATTCGGTTTTCCCGGGGCCAGAAAAGAAGACTATCTGGAATCAATAGATTATGTGAAAAATATGGGTTTGAAACCGCGACTCTCCCTTTATTCTCCCATCCCGGGAACTTCCGATTATCAGAAACTCCCCTGGCTCGATCTCACCAGTGACCCGCTTCTTCATAATAAAATCGTCTATCTCTATCATTCCGGACAGAATGATCTTTATGAATTTCTCCAAAAAAGATGTCAGGGATGATCAATGTTCATGGTAGATCCCCATGCCAGGACAAAACCCTGGCACCATCAAGGGATGGAAATAACCTGTTGTTTTTTACTTTTTACCGGCCAAGTGTCAGCAACCTGAGGTCACTCATCACGGTCTTTTCAGGGTATGGTTTTAAGAAGAAATGGGTTTATCGCAGTGAAGAAAAGAAGGGAGTGAGGTTTGAGGTGGGATGGGGAATAAAAATTTTGGGAGGTGAACGACATGAAAATCAAGTGGTTTGGTCATTCTTTCTTTCTGGTGGAATCGTTCGGAGGAAAGAAGGTGGCTTTTGATCCCTATGACTATTCGGTTGGTTATCCTCTTCCGGACGTGATCGCGGATATGGTATGTGTGAGTCATCATCATCATGATCACGATAATGTCAGCCTGGTTCGATGGGAACCGGAGTTGATTGACGAGCCGGGTTTATATGTACGGGAGGGTTTGAAAATTACTGGTTTTCCCACTTTCCACGACCGGGAAAAAGGAAAAAAAAGAGGAAAAAACGTGGTCTTTCGGCTGGAAATGGAAAACCTTTCCCTCATTCATGCCGGAGATCTGGGGATCATTCCGGAAGGATCGGAGCTCAGTCAATGGCAACCGGTGGATGTTTTACTGGTTCCGGTAGGAGGGATCTATACCCTTGATGGAAAGGAAGCCAAACAGCTGGTCGATATCCTTCAACCGAAAATCGTCATTCCCATGCATTGTAAAACCCCATACCTCAAATTTGAACTTCACTCCGCTCAGGAATTCGCCAGTCTCTTTTTAAGAAGCGAATTTTTATCCACTTCCCAGATCGAAATCACTCTTGAACATCTCCCTCTCTCGGTAGAAGTGTGGGTTCTTCAACCGGATTGATTTATTTGGCATATTTTCTTGCCCGGTTAAAAAATATTTTTATGTTATAATAACTTGCTTATTTTGCAGATATTCAACTAATAATTGAGATGAGTATGAAATCACAAAGGGAGCACGGATATGGTGACCATTGCAGTCTGTGTTGGGAGTTCCTGTCATTTAAAAGGAGCCTATGAGATCATCCACCAGTGTGAAGAAATCATCAGTCAGCTGGGTTTGCGTGATCAGGTGGAATTGAAGGGGACCTTCTGCTTGGGGAAATGTACCCAAGAAGGGGTGACTATTATTATCGATGATGAAATTATGACCGGTATAACTCCCGAAAATTTCCGGCAGATCTTCGAATCATCAGTGCTGGCGAAGGTCCCGGAGGATTAAGCCGTGAGTATCCTGTCCACAGTAAAGACCAGCTGTCGGGATTGTTATAAATGTGTACGCCACTGTCCAGTGAAGGCGATTCGATTCAGTATGGGTCATGCTGAGATTATCGACGAGCGTTGTATCAAGGATGGTCGGTGTGTGCTGGTCTGTCCTCAGGATGCCAAGATCATTCGAAACGATATCGACAAAGTGAAACATTTTCTTCAGGAGGGAGATCTGGTGATTGCCAGTATTGCTCCTTCTTTTGTGGCGGCATTTCCGGATATTCAACCCGGACAATTGATTGGTGGTTTGAAAAAATTGGGTTTTGCTTCGGTCCGGGAAACAGCCGAAGCAGCAGAATGGGTGGCACAGGAACACGTCCATTGCCTTTCGAGAGGGGTTACTGGTCTCATCACCAGTTCCTGTCCTTCCATCAATGCCTTGATCTATAAATACTTCCCCCAACATCTTTCTTTTCTTGCTCCCGTTGTTTCCCCCATGGTGGCACATGCCCGGATGTTGAAGAAAGAACAAGCCGACCAGGGGCCACGGGTTGTTTTTTTTGGCCCTTGCATTGCCAAGAAGGCCGAGGTGGAGGAGAGTGAAATCGCTGGAGAAGTGGATGCCGCCCTTACCTTTGAAGAACTTCGTCAATGGTTCAAGGAGAAG
>JAPLGF010000220.1 GCA_026390275.1 Candidatus Atribacteria bacterium | reverse complement strand
CAGAAATTCTCCTTTTTCAATTTGTTTCGGGTAAATGGTGAAGAACTCATTCACGTTTTTGCGAATCCGGTCAATGGTGGCCTCAGTATGGTTTTTGAAAAACATAAGAATATTACTATTGTAAAATTTCGGATCAGCATACCGGTCCATATCTCCGGGAACACTTTTTGACTGAAAAAGAAAAAGCATGGTGTTACATAAATCCACACCAGGGATAAAATCCCAGAGTGGGTTTCCATCATGAAATTCTTTGTTCAGCTTTCGAACAATCGGGGCAATGAACCGGTCCATTGCCTCAAAGGTTTTGAGCACCTTGGGGTCTTTGGAAGCAAACTCCTGATTGCCCCGGAAAAAAACTAAATAATTATCCGCCCCGGCTTTGTCAAAGGTCTTATTGATTTCAGCGTAATCTTGATTATAAACCGAATGAGGCTTAAGAATCGGTGAACCGGGGTGGAGGTCTCCTACCTTTAACTGTGTCGCTTCGTATGAGAAAAGTCCGGTAAGCAGGATAAAACCTACAACAACCAAAAACTTCCTCACCTGGCCAGTGGAGAAATTAGACAGGGCGAGGTTAATATGACTAATGACACTGGTTCTTCGTTCAGGGTCTTTAGCCTTGGGGGGTGGTAAATAATAGCAGATAACCGAGGCCAAAATCCCCGCCCCCGGGAAGATTGAGAACATCCAGAAACTCATGATCACCGCCAGCTGCTGCATCAATACTATTTTTGCCAGAAAAATTACCGAAAACCCCATCACTTCAGCGAGGATAGCCGAGACATTGGGAAGAAACATGGTGCTTATGGTTTCAACAGCAGCCACCTCCTTGCTGCCGGAGCGATGGTACTCTTCAAAATAGCGGTGGGTAATCTGAACCGTATGGCTTAGCGCCCGCGCTCCAACCAAAAAGGGAAGAACAAAAAGGAGCGGGCTTAAGTTTATCCCCATATAGCCGGTAAACCCTAACCCCCAGATCGTGCACAATGAACCTACCAATAAGGGCACAAGCGTACCCTGCCAGTTGCGGAAAAAGCCCCACATTAAGAGCACCATAATGCAAATGCTCACAGCAAAAATCTTCATCATCTGCGGCCAGTAGCTGTAAATCCACCCCAACAGCACCGGCTTGCCGATCATATGGAGCGTGGTATTATTATCTTCATATTTCTTTTTTAACCCCATAAAGAATTGGAACAATTTATTATAGTCAATATTCTCCCTAAATTCTGAAATAATGAGGGATGCTTTTCCATCCCGGCTCACCAGCACTCCATTATAGAGGGGGTTGGTGAAAATATTTTCTTTCATAAAGTTAAGTTCTTCCGGGGTCTGGGGAATCTTGGGCCACATCAGGCCATCCATTTCCACGTTTCCTCCGGAATAACCACGCATATATTTCATCTTCCGTTCGGAAATCGAGGCGGTAAGAAGCATATAAGCGTCATTATTGAATGAGATGGCATCCGAAATCCCCTTTATCTTCAATAAAGTCGGGGTATTAAAGATGTCGCCATCCTTGACCTTTAACGCGATAAGCACGGTGCTCGCCCCCCCGAACTGGGAGCCAAACTCTTTATGCAGTTTTACAAAAGGGTGGCCGAAGGGAAACATATCTTCCAAAACCACGTTGACCGATATTTTGGTAATGCCGTAAAG
>JAPLGF010000204.1 GCA_026390275.1 Candidatus Atribacteria bacterium | reverse complement strand
GGTTGGGCATCGAGACCACTCCAAAATAACAGGGAGAAATGAACAGACAACCATGCCAGTTCCTGGCACCAGCAAGGAATTCCCCCCTTTGGCCAAAGGGGGGAATTCCTTGAGGATGTCCATTTTCAGGTATAGGTTGATACCTTTACCAGTTCCACAACTCCCCAACTCCCCAACTCAACATTTTCACGCGACTCACGACTCACGATTCACGACTCACGGTTTTAGCCAATTCCCCATTCTTTCCCGGGGTGTCTTTTCCAATTCCACAATTCCACAATTCCACAATTCCACAATTCCACAATTCCACATTTTTACCCGGGTAGTGATTACTCTCTTTTTCCCAGCTCCCGGTCCAGCATCACCAGGCCAGCTCCTTTGTCACCGACCATCTTCAGCGTTTCAACAATTTCGGTCGCGTTCTTTTCTTCTTCCACCTGTTCATTGATGAACCATTGGAGCTCCACCATAGCTGCATAGTCTCTGTCCTTCACGGCGAGGTCGTAAAGGGCGTTGATCAATGCCGTAACCTTACGTTCATGTTCTAAGGTCTGCTGGAAGATATCAAGGACGGATGCAAATTCCACCGGTGGCTGTTCGATAGCTTTCACCACCACCTTGGATCCCCGGTCATTCATGAATTCATAAAATTTCATACCATGACCGAGCTCTTCTCGGTATTGAACCTTGAGCCACTGGGCGGTCCCCTTCAGGTTGATGGATTCGGCCTTGGCTGCCATGGCAAGGTATAGATAGGCGGAATAGAACTCCTTGTTGATCTGCTCATTGATGGCTTCTTCCATTTTTTTACTCATCATTGGTATATCTCCCCTTTCCAGTCTAAAATATGGTGAACAGTAAATTGTAAATTATAAAAAAACTGTAGATACTCCACTATCCCTATTCAGAACCAGATTCTCATTCATTCATTCCAAAATGGTCAAGAATTCCCAATCAATTCCCCGAACTTTCGTCCGAACTCGTGTCCCTTCATCAATGCTTCCGGGGCAGGACCGCCAGGAAAAACAAAAGAATCAGTCAGGCCCCACTGGAGTGCTTCACAGGTCTTTTCCAGCTCCCGAATGGCTCCTCCGGCCCAGCCGTAACTTCCAAAATAGGCCGCTTTTTTATTCTGAAATCCTTTGCGGAGTGCGATATCGAGAACATAGGCCATAGAAGGAAAAAGCTCATTTTCATAAGTGGGGGCTCCGATCATGACTCCCTGTTTTGTCCAGAGAGAGGAAAGGATATAACTCACATGAGTCTTCCGCACATCAAAACGTTCGAGATAGACCCCACTTTCGGAGATTCCCTGGGCGACTGCTTCCATCATGGCCTCGGTGTTCCCATACATGGTGGCGAAAAGGAGCGTAACCCCCTTTTCTCCTGGGCCCCGGGCATAGTTCGCCCATTGTTTGTAGAGGTTCAGGATAATTCCCGGGTTTTTCCGCCAGATGAGGCCGTGAGAGGGGGCAATCACCTCCACCGGAATTCCCGACAACTTCTCAATGGCCTTGAGGACCTGAGAACTAAACTTGGAAACGATGTTGGCATAATAGCGGAGGGATTGCTGTTTATAAAATTCAAAATTGGTACAACTGTCATCGAAAATGGCCCCCTGGAGGGAACCATATCCCCCAAAAGCATCGCATGAGAAGAGGATCCGGTTGGTTTTTTCATACGTCATCATGGTTTCTGGCCAGTGAACAAAGGGAGTGAGGAAAAATTGGAGAATATTCTTCCCGAGTGATATCTCCTCTCCATCCTGCACGGTCTGGATATTTTCGGTGATTCCATAAAAGGTCTGGATCATTTGCTTCGCTTTCGGGGAACAGAGAATGGTAGCTCGGGGAGCAAGCTTTTTTAAAACCTTCAGGATACCGGTATGGTCCGGCTCCATATGATTGAGAATGATATAGTCAATCTGTAAGACATCGATGATTTCGGAGATGCGGTCGATAAATTCATCAATTTTTACCGACTTAGCCAGGTCGATAATCGCATTTTTTTCATCATGAATGAGGTATGAGTTATAAGAGACTCCTTCCTGGGTGATGGGCCAGAGTCCCTCAAAAAGATCGGTCGTATAGTCATTGACTCCTATCCAGTGAATCCCCGGGCGCATCTCGATTGCTGGCATAGCTCTCAAACCCTCCTTTCCAGGCAACGAATATTTTTCCTCGTTATTGTTATTATATCCTATCCGTAAAAATGTGGAATTGGGGAATTGATTAAAACTTTTAATGTCGAACTGTTAAAAAATCGGCGATCCGCTCTTCCAGCTCCCGCACACCGTTTTTCACCAAACCCGTTCCACGCCATAATGATCAAACAGAATGTCGCTGCTTACGAGCGGAATCCCTTCAACCAGCGACTGGGCAATGATCAAACGGTCGAACGGATCACGATGATGGAAGGGTAAATTGACCACCCGGGCAGCGTGTGACCCAGACTGATCTTGATGGCGATCTCCCAAAGGCTTGCGGGACTGACAAAAATCAAGACATCCGGACCAGAAATTTTCTCTCGTGCCTTGCCGCTCAATCGATGATCGTCGAGCAGAAACCAGAGAAGGGCCTGCGTGTCCAGTAAGAGTTTCATGGCATGTATTCCTGGAAATCATTCAGATGTTCGTCGTCTTCGGACAGTACCTGGAATATTCCCTTGGCGCTTCCGGGTTGCCGTCCTTTTTTCCGTGTTACTTCCTGCGCCTGCAACACCACAATCAGCCGGGCATGTTTACCATAGGCATGGCGAAACTCCTCTGGCACATGGATAGCGCCTTTAGAATCAATAACCGTTTCGAATTCTATGGTTTGCATTTCTATCACCTCTTAATTTCGGTTCTTTCCCGATTTGTGGGGGGTAAGGGTTGAGACATTGCCTTTCCGGTGTGGGAATAGTTGTGGGAAAACCATCTACCAACCAGGAGGACAATATCTCAAAAAGAGTATTTCACAAACATCCTGGGAATTCAAGATGGGGAAGTCATAGGAGGGGGGTCCTCCTGGCCTATGACCACCTTCCGGAGCGACTTTTAGAGATTGAACTGATAAAATCAGAAGAAAGGGGTGAGTCCGTTGAACTTGGAAAAGTCCTACGTTTTGACGTCCTCTCTGTGAATGAACACTTTCTGAAAATGATGTTGAAAATATGTGGATTTGGGGAATTGTGGATTTGGTTGTACTTTTATGTTTTTTTGAATTATATAGGGCATGGAGTAAGTTGGTATATTTTCAGAGATCATAAATATTCCTTCATCCATTTTTTCTCATTCCTCCTACCCTGAAAATACCATGAGTCGTGAATCGGGTAAAGAATGTTGAGTTGGAAATAACCATATGGAAAAGGACCATGCAAAACAATAAAAAACAACTCTTAAGGAATCTCCCCCTTTGGCCAAAGAGGGATACCGGGGAATTCGATGTTCCCCGACTATATTTTCATTCCTCAGGTGATGCCAGGAACTGGTATGATTGCCTGGATAATATTACCATCCCCCCCCATGATTTTCAATACAATGGAGAAAAAAATCGTTCCTGACGCCTGTTTCGATGGAAGTGAACCCCCTCTCCCTCCACCACTCTCCAATTCCACAACTTTATTCACTTCTTTCCCTGGATGGCCTGCAGGGCACGATCGATGCGAGAGAGAACTCGTTCTTTCCCAAGAACGACTAAGAGTTCAAAGAGACCGGGACCGACCTTGACTCCGGAGACGGCTACTCGCAGGGGATGAATGAGTTTAGTGGCTTTGACGTTCAGGGATTCAGAAAGCTTCCGGACGACATCTTCCGTAGCTTCCATGGTGAATGCCGGGAGCTTATGAAACTCATCCCGACAGAGCTTCAGACGCTGGGAAACTCCTTCCTCTAAAAGGATCTTTTCGAAAACGGCGGGGTCAAAAGCATAGGTATCATCAAAAAAATACCGGGCTTCTTCCACAATCAGGGCGACATACTTCATTCTTTCCTTCATCACTGACACGACCTGCTCACAGTAGGAGCGAAACTCGGGGGTTATTTCTTCCACCTTCTTCAACCCCTCCTGGGTGAGGATCTGGATCAGGATTTCCGCTAAATAGGCGTTACTGGCTTGCCGGATATAGAGACTGTTCATCCAGTTGAGTTTATCGAGGTCGAAAACCGCGGAATGCTTGGTCACCTGGTCCAAAGAGAAACGATCCAAGATTTCTTCGCGGGAAAAAATTTCCTTTTCCTCTTCTCCCGAGGCCCAACTCAGACGGGCCAGGTAGTTAACCATGGCTTCCGGGAGATAACCCTTATCCCGATAATAGGTCACCGAAGGAGAACCATGCCGTTTACTGAGACGGGTCTTATCATGACCAAGAATCATGGGAATATGGGCAAACTCGGGGACACAAAAATCGAGAGCCCGATAAAGGAGAACCTGCCGGGGGGTATTGGAAATGTGATCGTCTCCTCGAATGACGTGGGTGATGTGCATCAGAGCATCATCCACTACACAGGCAAAATTATACGTTGGCATGCCATCCGATTTGAGGATTACAAAATCATCCAGTTCAGTATTATGAAACGAAATGTCGCCCCGGAGCATATCGATAAAGGTGGTGGTTCCTTCCGGAATCCGGAAACGGAGTACGGCCTTTTTACCCGGGGTGAGAAGACCCTGAACTTCCTCGGGACTCAAACGGAGACAATGACGGTCATATCGCCAGTTATTCCCCTCTGCCAACGTCTTCTCGCGACGTTCAGCAAGTTCTTCTGGTGTACAGAAACAATAATAAGCGTGTCCTTTATCCAGTAACTTTTGTAAATATTCTTTATAAATCCCCCGCCGCTCGCTCTGAAAGTAGGGACCACAGTCCCCTCCTGCTCCGGGACCTTCGTCCCAGGTGAAACCCAGCCATTTCAGGCTGTCCAGAATGACGTCCACCGATTCATCGGTGGAACGGGCCATATCAGTATCTTCGATGCGTAAGATAAACGTCCCTTTATTATTCCGGGCAAATGCCCAGTTAAAAAGAGAGGTTCGAGCTCCTCCCAGATGAAGAAAGCCGGTGGGGCTGGGAGCAAACCGGGCACGTACGGTACCATCCATTTTTTCTCATTCCTCCTACCCTGAAAATACTGTGAATCGTGAATCCTTAAGGGATGTTGAGTTGTTGAGTTGTTGAGGTGTTGAGTTGGAAAAGAAACCCCGATAAGAACCGTGAATCGGGTAATCGTGAATCGCGTGAAAATGTGGAACTGTGGAATTGTGGAATTGTGGAATTGGGAAAGACACCCCAATAAGAACCGTGAGTCGTGAATAGTTTAAGGAAATGAACCAAGAAACTTCATCCCTTGCTGGTGCCAGAATTATCCATTGACGTGGGGACTTATCCAGTACTGGTACGGGTCACCTCCTCCTGGTAATGTTCACGGGGAATCACAAAAACACCCTTTCCTTCGGCAACCAGCTCGCCATTCTGGATGATTTTTCCATCGGTATCAATGATTCGGCCTTTTTTACCGGTGATCCAACCCCGAAGCTCTATTTTTTCACCGATTCGGCAGGGTTTACGATATTTAACGGTGAGGGTCCCGGTTACAGCGTGCTCACCCGTTTTTCGGACGGCATCGGCCATGATTTCATCGAGAAAAGCAGCCACCATCCCACCATGAACCACACCATCGAAGCTCTGATAGGTTGCTGGGATCACCACTTCCGAAACGCTCTCGTGACCCTCCCTCCGAAAGATCATTTTAAAGCCATGCGGGTTATCCTGACCACACAAGAAACATCGACGGGTATCGGTAGAATTCACGTTCATGGTTGATTCTCACCTCGAATTTCTAACAAATCAGTCTACCCTGAAAGGACCGTGAATCGTGAGTCGTGAATCGTGAATCGTAAAAGATGGAGAATTGGGAAGGACCGGGAGTCGTGAGTCGTGAATCGTGAATCGTAAATCGTAAAAGATGGGGAACTGTGGAACTGGTAAAAACCGGGAGTTGCGTGAAAATGGGGAATTGTGGAATTGGGGAATTGGGGAATTGGTAAGGACCGGGAGTAGTTTGAGGAAATGAACCAAGAAACAAAGAATAACCCTATTCAATTTTCATCCCTTGCTGGTGCCAGGGTCTTGTCCTGGGATGGTGGTCTAATTTCAGAAACAAAGACAAACTCCACTTCCGGGTCTTGAAATGAATCAAGAAAGGATTTTACCGTCAGATAGGTGTTGGTTCGGGCATGACCGATAGCAATCGCATATCCTTTTTTCCGGGCTACTGCCACTGTCTCCCGAAGCTGTTGGAGAATATCTTCTGTCGATGAACTCCCATCGAGAAATACATCCCGCCGATAGGATCGAACTCCTTTTTCAATGGCCGCTTCAGAGGCACGGGAATTACCAATAGTGACACTATCCAGGAAGTAGAGGTGACTCCCCTGGAGATGAACCATGAATTCCTTCATGAGATTCAGATCCTGCGTAGCCCGGGAACCTTTATGGTTATTGATCCCTTTCGCCATGGGCATGGATTGAAGAGCACTCCGAACCATCTCCCCCATGGTGACATCACTGGTCCCGGTTCGCAGAAGGAACGTTTCTCTCTGGTTCTGGCTGTCTTGAACCGCTTCCATGGGGAGATGGATTAAAACCTCGTCTCCTTTCTTGGCAACCATTTCCGCTATCTGCCGACTCAACGGAAGATGGGGAAAAATCGAAAAGTTCATCTTGATAGGAAAACGAAGAAACATTCGGGCTTCTTCCAAATTGTAGCCGAAATCATCTATCACCAGAGCAACCTGATAGAGAGGACCATAGCGCACTTCCAGGACGATCCAGGGCGTGAGGTCCCTAAACAGTAAATAGTAATCGCTTCCCTTCTTGGTTCTTTTTTCACCATAAAGGCCAAAACCGGAAAGAATACTAAATACTGCCTCCATTCGTCGGGAGAGAAGTATCCTCCCCTCTGGAGAAGGTAACTTCAAACGGACCTTCCAGTACCCATTGCTCTCCGGATTCTCACTGGCATCGATTTCTGCATCCGGAAACACATCGTAAATTTCCTGAAAGATAAAAAGGGTCAGCCATTTTTCCTGCTGCGAAGGAATAACTTTGGCTAAGGCAATATATCTGTTCCTGATCAATCCCTCTTTCCATAGAGCAAAAACCAGAATGAAGGAACAAAGGAGCACAAAAAAGACCAGAATCCAGAAAACGGATTTACTTCTGGACTGTTTTCCCTTTTTCATTCATGAGCCTCTTCAATTCTTTCAGAGCAGTGTTCATTTGTTCTTCATCTTTGGTTATGGTGATATCTGGTTTGATCCCTTTTCCATTGATATCGGTTCCATCAGGTAAGAGGTACTTGGAAATCGTGAAGATGACTCCCCCCCTGGGGGAAAGAGGAAAGATCTGCTGGACCACCCCTTTCCCGAAAGTCGTTTCCCCGATGAGCTCGGCATTCAATTTCACCCGCAATACCCCGGCCATGATCTCGGCTCCACTGGCCGTTCCTTTGTTGATCAAAATGACAAAGGGTTTGTCACATATTTTATTCACCGGATTTTTCAGGGTTTCCCGCTTTCCATCCCGATCTTCGATGATGAGGGAAGGAGTATTGAGGGGCAGGAATAAACCAGCCGACATGATGGCAGTGGAGAGGAGTCCCCCCGGGTTGTTTCGCAAGTCAATGATCAACCCTTTCGCTTCCAGGATATCGAGTTGCTTGATGGCTTCTTCCATTTCGATGTTGGTTCGTCCGTGGTATTCAATGACCCGCAGGAGACCGATTCCCGGTTCCAGAAGTTCACACTCTACACTCTTGATCTTCACAATGTCCCGGGTAACAGTCGCCGAAAAAAGATCTTTCACCCCTTCTCGCTGCAACTTGATGACCACCTGGGTTCCCTTTTTCCCTCGCAATCTCCGAACGGCTCCATCAATGGGCATACCGGCAGTCGATTCTCCATCAATCTCGATGATCACATCTCCCGCTTTTACCCCCGCTTTCGCCGCTGGCGAACCCTGGTAGGGAGAAATAATCACCAGTTTGTCATCCTTCATGGTAATCACAATACCCAGGCCCGAAAACTCACCTTCGATCCGATCGCTGGTTTCAATCTTAAAATCTTCTTCATTGAGATAACGGGCATAAGGATCACCGGTGGATTTTAAAACCCCCCGGATGGCCTCTTCCATCATGGCATTTTCATCAATCTGTTTCTCAGAATAAGATTCGTTTTTTAAAAGATAGATCGTCTGCAAAAACGGTTGCCACTTATCGGCATTGATCTCTCCGGTATAATCCGGTCCCGATCGATTGGCCTGAACCGCAGTAACCCAGACTAAGCCAGAAATCACCACCACCAAAGCGATCCAAAAAATGAGTTTTCTTTTTTGCAATGGATTCACCCCAAATTTGTAGTGAACAGTAAACTTACCAATTCCCCAATTCCACAATTCCACATTTTTACCCGACTCCCGGTTTCACTTGAGCCATCGCAGGGGGTTTTCTTCTTTGGCATTCGTCCCCACCCGGACTTCAAAATGAAGGATGGTTTGATCGGTGAGACCGGTATCACCCACCGCCCCGATGACCTGCCCTCCCTTGACCGTTTCACCCGGATTCACCACCAACGAATCCATATGGGAATACATGGTGATAACATCCTGACCGTGGTCGAGGAGAATGGTTTTTCCGTATCCCCGGATACTTCTGGCCAGGAGCACCACCCCGTCCTGAGCGGCATATAACCTGTGAAAGCATGGCGTTCTTGGTTTCTTTTAATCTTTTTACATTTTTATCTTCCAGTACTAATTTTTCTTTCAAAACCGCTTCTAAACGAATTCGTTGCTCCACTTCTTTTAATTTATTCTGCAAGCTCTTTTTTTGACCTAAGTATTTGGTGATAATGGCCAGTTCATAATCACTGTATTTTTGAAACAAGTACCACTGCTCTTCTGTTTCCGCCGGGTTGGCACTTCCCATAAAAACGCTCCAGAAATCGATACTGGTGTTATTCTTATATGCTCTCACCATTGCCTGGAAAACCTTACTCCTGGTCGCTGTAATATCCTGAGAAAGCCCTCCAATGTCTTTTTTTAAGCGCTTTCGCTCCCCTTCCAATTCTGTGATTCGTTTTCGCGAGGTGGTGATATCTTTTTCCAGTTTCCCGATCTGTTGATCAATTTTACCGATCTCCGACAAAACGTTCTTCTGGGTTTTTTCCAGGTTTCTCAGCTCCTGGTCTAACTTCGTCTGCTCTTTTTTCATTTTTTCAAGTTCCAGCACCTGCTGAGTGATTTCCTGGCCAAGGTCACCGGTTTGGGAGACCCCTCTGACAGAAAAAGTGAGAAGACTGACCAGAATCAGGAGACAGATGACGAGAACGATCCGCGATGTCATTTCAATATCTCTTTCAAGATGGAATTACAGGCAATCAGGCTCCCTAAAACACCCACCATGCCCCCCAGCACGATATTGACCACCATAAAGGGGATGACCGCTTCCTTAAGACTAATCCAGAAGAAAAAGGGGAAGGTCACCTGTAAAAATTCCAGTAAAAACCGAAAAACGACCAGACTGAGAATAAAAGCGGATAATCCGGCAAAGAAACCTTCAAAAAAACCTTCCGCCAAAATGGGAAGTCGGATAAAACGTTCCGTCGCCCCCATTAAACTGATCACATGAATTTCTTCTTTTCGGGATTGAATGGAAATACGGATCAAATTGACGATGACTATGAGAGAAAAAAGAAAAATCAGGAAAAGGACGGAGCCTCCCACACTGAGAAGCATTCGATAAAATCGAACAAATACTTCCACATTC
>JAPLGF010000253.1 GCA_026390275.1 Candidatus Atribacteria bacterium | reverse complement strand
TCTTCCGCGATCCGAAGAGCATACCGGCAACAGACCTGGGAACAGTATCCCCTCTTCTTCAGGAAGTTCCGGGAGCCGACACACTGGATGAAGGCGATACGATGAGAGGTGGAAAAGCGCTGGATTCCTTCAGTGTTGAGGCTTTTTTCGATATCATATCCGGTGAACACCCCGGGGAGGGTTCCGTATCCCAGGTTGGACGTCAGGCGGGCATCAAAGGGACGGACACCAGTGGCCACCAGGATAGAGGAGGTCTCCACCTCTTCTCCCCCCTCCCGGGTCAGGATGAACTCTTCCCCGAATTTCCGGACCGCCAGAATGGTTACCCCCGGATGATAGTCAAAACAGAAGTCGGAAGTCTCACTCAGATCTCTTTTGAGGTTGATTCCATGACAGACGCCACAATACAGGCATTCATCTGTCGCTTTACATCCCAGCTGCCAGGCTAATCCGCCTGGCAGCTTCTCCTCTTCCAGCACCACCACATCCAGGGTGGGGCATAACGCTCGGGCAGCCGAAAGACCGGCTACACCGGCACCGATAATGGCCACATCGTACCTCAATAGACTCCCTCCCGATCAAACGATGGATATCTTTGGTCATACTTCTACCACGAAGGCATCAGAACAGGCCCACTACGTTTCCGTTTTCATCGATATCGATGGCATTCCCGGCCGGTTTTGAAGGAAGTCCAGGCATGGTTCGCATCTCTCCACAGAGTGGGTACAGGAATCCGGCACCGATGGACGGACGGATGTCCCGGATGGGAATCTTGAAGTTTCGGGGTCTTCCCGGGAGCTTCGGATCATGGGAGAGAGAAAGATGGGTTTTGGCCATGCAGATCGGGAGCTTGTCCCAGCCCATTTCGGTAAAGAGTTTGATCTTTCGCTCTGCTTCCGCTTCGTACACCACGCTGTCGGCTCCATAAATTTTGGTGGCGATGGTGAGAATCTTTTCCTTGATGGGAATATCGAGGGGATAGAGAAAGTTGAAATGACCACCCTGTTCACAAGCTTTGGTCACGGCGGCAGCCAGTTCTTTTCCCCCTTCTCCCCCTTTGGCCCAGACATTAGATATAACCGCATCGAAGGCCCCGTTTTCGATGGAAATTTTACGGACCGCTTCGATTTCCTGGGCCGTATCCGAGGTGAACACGTTGATGGCCACCACCACCGGAACTCCGAACCAGCGGGCGTTTTCCACCTGTTTCACCAAGTTTTCTGAACCTTTCACCACTGCTTCTACGTCTTCCTGGGACAATCCCGGATCCAGTGGCTTTCCAGGAACCACTTTGTATTTTCCACTGTGCATTTTGAGAGCCCGGATGGAGCAAACCATGACCACGCAATCGGGGACAAGCCCACTGTACCGGCATTTGATGTCCATGAACTTTTCCATACCACAGTCGGCACCGAATCCACTCTCCGTGACCACGTAATCGGTGAGTCGCAGAGCGATCTGGTCGGCAATGATGGAACTGTTCCCAGGGGCGATGTTGGCAAACGGTCCCGCATGGACGAAGCAGGGGGTATTTTCCAGAGTCTGGAGCAGGTTCGGTTTGATGGCTTCTTTCATCAGAACAGCCATAGCCCCGGCACAGTGTAAATCTTCTGCGGTGACCGGTTTTTTCGATTTGGTGTACCCGATCACGATCCGACTGAGTTTTTGTCTGATATCACGGAGACCGGTGGTTAAGGCAAGAATAGCCATTACTTCCGAAGCCACGGAAATGTCAAAGCCGCTTTCTCGGGGAACTCCGTTCTCTTTTCCCCCCAGACCGATCACAATCTTGCGGAGGGAACGGTCACTCACGTCCACCACCCGTGGCCAGCTGATGGTGTAGGGATCGATCCCCAACTCGTTACCATGGTGAAGATGATTATCGATAAAAGCGGCGAGCAGGTTGTGGGAGAGTGACACTGCGTGACAATCTCCGGTCAGGTGCAGGTTGAAATCTTCCATAGGGATCACCTGCGAGTATCCTCCTCCCGCTGCTCCTCCCTTGATCCCGAAGACCGGACCGAGAGACGGTTGCCGGATACAGACGATACTTTTCTTACCGATGGCATTAAGACCCATGGCCAGACCAATGGTGGTGACGGTCTTCCCTTCTCCCAGCGGAGTTGGGGTGATGGCGGTGACGTCGATATATTTTCCCAAGGGACGGTCGTGGAGCTTGGGCAAAACATCGAGGGATATTTTGGCCTTGTGTTTCCCGTAAAATTCGATATCATCCTCGGCGAGGCCAATGGAACTGGCGATTTGAGCGATCGGGAGTATGGTGGAACGTTGAGCAATTTCAATATCACTCAGCATGGGAATGAAACCCCCCTCCGGTAAGTTATTGAATTCATAAATATTTAATGTATTTATTAAATAAGATAATTAATTAACTTTCGGTCCAAAAAAGAGAGGGTGAAAAAAACCACCCTCTCATCCGGCTGATTAGATCCCTAATAATTCTTTGGCCTTATCCACTGCCGAGGCCGCATCCGGAGAATAGCCATCGGCTCCGATCTCATCGGAAAACTTCTGGGTAAGCGGGGCGCCGCCGATCATGACCTTGACATTATCTCGCACCCCGGCTTCTTTGATTGCCTTGATGCTTTCCCTCATCTGTATCATGGTGGTGGTCAAAAGAGCGGACATTCCGACAATCTGAGGCTTATAATCCCTGATTGCCTGGATGAACTTATCGGCGGAGACATCGATTCCCAGGTCAATGATCTCAAACCCGGCACCTTCCATCATCATGGCCACCAGGTTCTTTCCGATATCGTGCAGGTCACCCTTCACGGTTCCGATGATCATTTTGGCAACCGGCTTCACTCCGCTTTCCTCCAGTTTCGGTTTCAGAATAGCCATTCCCGCTTTCATGGCGCGAGCAGCGATGAGTACTTCTGGAACATAAATTTCATTGGCCTTAAACTTAACTCCCACTTCCCCCATTCCTTTAATGAGACCCTTGTTGAGAATTTCGGACGGCGTGCAGCCTTCCGCCAGAGCCTTTCGAGTGAGCTCAGAGACTCCTTTTGCATTCCCGGCAAAAAGTTCTTTTGCGAGTTGATCTAATACTTCCGCCATTCATGACCCTCCCTCATCAAATTATTGCCTACTATTATAACAAAAAAATTCTTAAAATCTATAAGATACCTTTAAAAAAGTGAATTGATATTATATTATCTTTTTAACTATTTTCCTGTTCCCGGGAACCCTCTTTTTATCGGTGCACTCTTAGCCGGGGTTTATCATGAATGGGAAAAAGAAATAAGTTGGGAAAAAGAAAAGCAGCCGTGACGTTGTCGGATGATAAGACACCTGGCGGCTGCTTTTCGATTAGCAGACTTGCTCGACAGATTTTACTTCCGGAACTTCTTCTTTGACGATTCGCTCTACTCCATCTTTCAGGGTGATCATCGACATTGGGCAACAACTGCACATTCCTTTGAGTCGGACTTTCACCACTCCCTCGACGATATCCACCAACTCCACATCCCCGCCTTCCATGCGGAGAAATCCCCGAACTTTATCCAGTGCCTTTTCGACTTGTTCTTTCATGGTTGAAACCCCCTATATGCTATTTATACTCAAAAAAGATACTGTTGATTTGGACCCCCCCCCGGCCAGACACCCTCTTACCCGGAACAGAGGAGATAGGAATGGGAGGGGTGGTTTTACGGTAATAATAACCCAGAAAACCTTCTCCTATTCCGGAAGATCGATATCTGGATAGAGGGGAAACCGATCGCAGAGCTGCCGGATCTTTTGAACAATGTCCGGCAATGAAGACGGATTCTCTTTTTCTTGAAAAGTTAGATCGATCAGACCGGCAATGATTTCCATCTCTTTCTCCTTCATCCCCCGGGTGGTACAGGCGGGTGTTCCGATACGGATTCCACTGGTGACAGTCGGCTTTTCCAGATCAAACGGGATGGCGTTCTTGTTAACCGTGATCCCGACCTGATCCAAGAGTTTTTCCGCTTCCCGGCCAGTGAGCCCGACGGTACGCACATCCACCAGCATCAAATGATTGTCTGTCCCACCGGAAACGAGCCGGTACCCTCTTTTTTGTAAATTGTCGGCGAGAATTTTAGCATTCCAGAGGATCTGTTGCTGATAGGACCGAAATTCGCCAGTGGCTGCTTCCTTGATAGCAACGGCTTTGGCGGCGATGACATGCATCAGAGGACCGCCCTGTACACCGGGAAAT
>JAPLGF010000023.1 GCA_026390275.1 Candidatus Atribacteria bacterium | reverse complement strand
TCAGGTCTTCAGGGGGAAACCGGAAATGAGAGGTGAGATGATATCCAAGACGTACCCGCTCTTCGTCGTCGCAGGTGATGCGGTCTCTTTTCCAGGCCTTGACATTCACCATTTCCAAGAGTGGAATCACCTCGCTGCTACTCCCATTCATGGGTGTTTGGCAGTGAGTACAGCAATCCACCTGGTCATTTTCGTGAAAATAGCCACAGATATGACAGATGAGCGCTCGTTTTCTTCGCGATTCCAATCCTCCCGGTGGAACGTATAATTTGCCCACACAAAATCTCGATCCTTCATGGTAGACCATATTATGCGGTCCAAACTCAGTAATAGCCAGGAAACGAGGTCGAGTGATATATTCGCCCTCACCCCGATCGATAAAGGCTCGGACCGGAAGCCGGGGGAAGTTATAGCCAGGCAGAAACCCTTCGGTTGCCAAATAGCGGTATGGGTAGAAATCCGATTCCTCGCGTGTGGTTCCAAAGTTGAGTAAAAGATTTTTTTGTCTTTGAGCTTCTTTGCCTAAACGATTGGCTTGCTCGATTTTGAACCGGTCTCGACTGGAATAGCGGAGAACCTCATTTGCTTTGACCCACTGAAGATCGGCAACCCGATAGAACTCGCGAAATCGATTGAAGGCTCGATCAAATTCTTTGGGTGAATTGATAATAACATTGCTCAACCATTCCTCGTCATAAAGTTTTGCTGTCTCGGGTGTTAAACACGAACTTAAAACCTGGTGGGCTTCTTGGATACATTCCTGGATTTTCTTTTCATTGAGCCCAATGGCTCCCTGGATGGCTTCCTTCAAAGGATAGCTCTCCAACCTGATTTCGAGGATATCATCGATCGAGTCCTTTAAATCGATACCGGTGCGGGTCAACCAGATGGAATGAAGGTGGGCTTTCAACAAATCTTGGTTTTCCAGGTCAATCCGGGGGGGTCTGACCGTTCCTGACACCATATCAGTCCGTTTCTTAAAATAATATTGATCATGAGCGCTTCCGGCTTGACAATAACTCAGCACCAGGGCTGGATCGCCAGTCCGACCGGCGCGGCCGCTACGCTGGGCATAGTTGGCTGGGGTCGGCGGGACATTCCGCAGGTGAACCAGTTGGAGATCGGATATATCAATTCCCAACTCCATGGTGGGAGAACAGAAGAGGCATTGCAGGGTTCCATCGCGAAAACGCTTTTCACGTTTTTCCCGGTTTTCATAGGATACCTGAGCGGTGTGTTCCCTCCCCTCGATATTGCGGAGTGACAATGCCTGGTTAGAATAAAATTCACGAAAAAATGGATTCAATTCCCCGCCGTACTCCTGGAAATGGGAATCCGGCAGTTTCCGGGAATAGATCAAATCACGAGGGAGAGTACCATCCCCTTGTTTCCAAATCAGAATGCCAGCATTGAGCTGAATGAGTAAACAATCTTGATCATTTTCGGTTTTTAAAATACCGTAGGAACTCAAGAGCAGAATAAGCTTGGTAATAAATTTATCATCCGGTTCGTCGATCATCGAAAACTTTTTCACAAAACGATATAGAAGGCTTCGGCTGGAAAGACTGAAATAATTGATGTGCCCCCTATTTGGAGGTAAATTGGGGAAAACAAAGAAACTGGCGGGATGGACGCCCTTCAGCTCCAATTCATCGAATGCCCATTTCTCATTGAGATTCTGGCATACTCTCTTTCTCATTTGTTGCAGGGAGGTTTCCTGTAAACACCTGACATCGATGGCCAGTTTTTTCCGGATAAAGTCAAGGAGGGGGGTGAGAAATTTTAGTCGTTCTTCACCACTCAGGTTTTTCATCTGATGGAAATCTTCCCATATCGTTGGGTGGTGGCACAGTTCGCTCAGCCCCCGGTATTCTATACGAAGCAACCCACACTGTTCGAGATTGGGCTGTACCACCCGCCACCCCCGGCGAAGATCTTCATAGATCCGGTATTCGATTAAGTCTTGAAAGGTGGCCCGGACTTCTTTCCCCTGC
>JAPLGF010000116.1 GCA_026390275.1 Candidatus Atribacteria bacterium | reverse complement strand
CTCGTCCTTTTTCGATCCTTCCCTGACCACGATTCATTATCCGATGCGGGAACTGGGGATTCAATCGTTCGAACTCTTCCATAGAATGGTGAATCGGAAGAAAAAAGTGTTGGAGCACCTCATTTTGGAGACGAACCTGATCGTGCGAAAAAGTACCAACCCCGATTTTCCCCTTGGCCCGGATATCGTGGATAATGATAATGATCAATGCCCGCCTATTTCTCAACCTTGAAGATGGCGAAACCCATGAACGATACCATGAGCCCGCGAGAACGAGTGCGACGGACATTTCAGCATCAGATCCCGGACCGGATGCCCCGGACCCTTGATATTGGTGCTTCTTCGGGAATTGACGAAACATATCGGGATATTTTCGTTTCTCATACGGGAGCGATGAAACCCGAGGAATTTTTCGACTATGATATCCGGATTGTTCTGGCTCCTCTCACTCCCCAGGCAACTGATTTCTCCGTCTATTATGATTCGGTTCCCCCGGGAACCACCTTTGACGCTTTTGGAGTGGCCCATGTGGCAGGAGACAGGTTCCCTTTGGGGATGGATCTTCACCCCTGGAAATCATTTCAAACTCCGCGCGAGATTGATGATTATCCCTTTCCTATTTTTGAACCGGAACCGGTTTTGCGGGAGACAATCCGAACGATCCGGGAACGTGGGTATATGGTCTCCGTTCCTTCGGGAAGCATCAACGAATGGTGTTATGCCTTGCGAGGGATGGATGAGTTTTTCATTGATTTAGTAGACCGGCCGGAAATGGCAGAAGCCGTTATTCGCCGGGTGGCCACCCTGGTGGAAAAAATGGTTACTGTTCTCTCTGATCTTGGGGCGGACATTCTGTGTTTGTATGGTGATATGGGGAGCCAGCAGAGTCTTCTCATCAGTCCCCGACTGTGGGGAAAATGGATCCAGCCTTATTGGAAAACCATAACAGAAACGATTCACCGAATCAACCCGCAGGCCTTTGCCTTTTATCACAGTTGCGGGGCGATAGAAACCATATGTCCGGGGCTCATTGATGCCGGTTTTGACATCCTCAACCCGGTTCAACCGGAGTGCATGGATCCATATGTGGTGAAAAAACGCTATGGGGATCGTATGGCGCTGTGGGGTGGAATTGGGATGCAGAGTACCATGTTGAGCCATTCACCGGCTACGGTACGGGAAGATATCTCTCGTTTGGTGGAGGTATGGGCCCCGGGAGGGGCGACCATGGTCACTGTTGCCCAAACCCTGCAATCTGATGTTCCCTGGGAGAACGTGGAAATTCTCCTGGAAACAGTGGAGGAAGTCAGCCGACAGATCTATTCAAGAAGGTGAGAGTTCCTCTCTACCCTGAGAATGGTGTGGAGTTGGTAAGAACCGTGAGTCGTTAATCGGGTAAAAATGTGGAGTTGGGGGGTGTGCCTTTATCTCTTCCTCCCCTTCTTTTTTCCCTCGTCCGGTTTATTTTTCCGGCAACATTCCAGGAAGCGAATCACCAACTCCGGGTAGGCATAGAAATGAAGATGAACATAAGACGCTAAACAATTCTGGTAGCACCATCCCGATTCCCAGCTTTCGTTTCTTCCCGGTTTTTGAACCCGGTAGCAAGTGGGAAGAAGAGACCCTTCCAGAGTTGAATAGTGAAATTCGTGTCCCCGGAAGACGGCTCCTTCTTGGGAAAGAACGTTGTCGTGTGTCACCTGCACCTCCACGTATCCGAAGTGATCAAGCTGGTGTCCCATTCTGGTTCGAACCGGGAAAACACCTACCATGGGGAAAGATTCTCCTTTGGAATCGATGATCTCTTCGGTCAGGTACATGAGGCCTCCGCATTCGGCATAGGTGGGAAGCCCGTCCTGTATGGCCCGACGGAGGGAGTGTTTCATCGTCACCTTTTCTGACAGCTCCCGGGCAAATACTTCCGGAAATCCTCCACCCAGGATCAGGCCATCAGTACCGGGAGGAAGGGCAGTGTCGTGGAGCGGGCTGAAAGAAAGGAGCCGGGCACCGCAACGTTGGAAGACTTCTAACCCATCCGGGTAATAAAAATTAAATGCGTTGTCAGAGGCGATGGCAATGGTGAGGTCGGTAGGAAGGGGAATGAACGAAGGGGTTGATGATACAGAGGTTATCCTTCCAGCCTGCTGTGCAATCTGGAGGATGGCGTCCAGGTCCACCGTTCGTTCTACCTGGGAGGATAGTCTCTCTAATCGTTCTTCTAACTGCTCAGTTTCTCCGGAGGGAACCAATCCCAGGTGTCGTTCCGGAAACTGAATGGACAAATCTACCGGTAAATACCCGACAACGGGAATTCCGACGTCTCGTTCCACACAACATTTTAAAAGCTCATAATGTCTGGCATTTCCCACCCGGTTAAAGATGACCCCTGCGATGTGGACATGTGGATCATAATGGACATACCCCAGGACCATGGCCGATACACTTGCCCCCAACGATCCTGCCTCGACCACCAATAGGACCGGGAGATGCAGGATTTTGGCCACCTGGGCAGTGCTTCCATCGGATGTTGCATTTATTCCATCATACAGACCCATGACTCCCTCGACCACGGACAAACCACTCGGAGAGGCCTTTTCGAAAAAGAGTTGCCGGAGTTTTTCTTCGCCCAATAAGTAGTAGTCCAAATTATGGGATGGTTTTCGGCAGGCATACTGGTGGAAAGCAGGATCGATGTAGTCCGGTCCCACCTTAAATGGTTCGACTTCTATCCGTTTGGAGAGTGCCCGGAGAATACCCAGTGTTACAGTGGTTTTTCCTGCACCACTGTGCGTGGCGGCGATTACAATACCGGTTGCCATTTTCGGAAGCCTCCTGGATGAAAATGATGGAGTGTTCTACCAGAGTCAAGGATTGATTTGCCTGATGGAAACGATCTGGGCGTTTTTCTTTTTTTGTTTCATCTGGCTTCGGGGTTGAGACAATCCTTTTACCGAAGGTCCTTTTTTAGTCGAAAAATTCAAATCTGATCATATTATTCTACCCTTTTTTCTTGAGGATGTTTATTTAAGGGTAGTATCCTCCATTTGTTATTTGGTCTATAATTTCTTTCCCTCTCTTGACAGTCATAAAGCCATTTGGTATCTTTTTTCAACTGGTATAGACAGGTATATACGTTTGATAGAATACTTGCATGATCCATAGGAGGAGGTGATGGAAAAACTCACTTACCATTGTTTTTTGAGAAGGAAAAACAGGGTGCCCTGTTCTCATGGAAAGGAAGGGAATGAATGGGAAGAGGGTAGGGATCTTATCGTGATGGTGTTCTCCCTATTCACTTTGAAATGAAGCACAGGAGGGACAATAATGGGCAAAAATATTTTCCGAAGTCTGCTCCTCGGTCTGGTTATGGTTTTGGCCATTCAACTGGTTGCTTTGGCAGCAGACAATCAGTTCTCGGGTGTTCAAATCACCGTTCAGATGCAAGACCATTCCGCTACCCGGGCTATTCAAAAGCTGCTCCCCGATTTTGAAAAAATGACCGGAATGAAAGTCAACCTGGTCATTCTTCCATTCTCGGCCATGAAAGAAAAACAACTCATCGAATTAGCTTCCCGAAATGCCACCTATGATGTGATCATGCTCGATTACCGGGATGTCGCTGGTTATGGCGAAGCCCGCTGGATGATCGATCTTGGTCAATATATCAAGGGACCGTTGGCTGATCCGAACCTCAAGCTGGACGATTTTCTCCCCACTGGTGTTCAGTCTTTGACCTGGAAAAACAAGCTTTACGGCTTCCCGTTTTACATTGAAAGCACCATGCTGATGTACCGGAAAGACCTTTATGATGCCAACGCCCTGAAGGTTCCGGAGAACTGGGATGAACTTTATGCCAACGCCCTGAAGCTCAACTTGGATACCAACAAGGATGGCCAGGTTGATTTCTACGGTTGTACGCTTCGGGGATTGCGTGCTGTCGGTTATAACGATTACATTTACAACGGATTCCTGAAATCTTTTGGGGGGTCCTACTTCGACGATAAATGGAAACCGATTTTCAATAACGAAAACGGTATGAAAGCCCTGGAAACTTACATCAAGATCCTCAAGGACTGCGGACCTCCGTCAGTGGCGACCTTTGGGTACGAAGAAGTCATGCAGGAAATGATGCAAAACAAAACCGCCCAGGTTATCGATGCCACCATGCTCGGTACCTGGCTGGAAGACCCGGAAAAATCCCAGGTAGCAGGGAAAAATGGGTATGCCATGGTTCCGAAAGGCACCGTCCAGAGAGGAAACAGCTTCTTTGGCATGGGTCTCGGGATCCCGGTATTTTCCAAGAATCCGGATGCCGCTTATAAATTCATTGAATGGGCCACCAGTGAACAAGTAGAGAAGAGCTTCATCAATGAAGGCGCGTTCATGACCCGGAGCTCGGTCCTCAACACCAAGGAATTCAAAGAAAGATGGCCGCTCTTTGCCAACCTGATCATTGATTCCTTAGCCGATGCCAATATCACCTACACCCCCATTCTTCCCGAGTGGCGGGAAGTGGCTGACTTTGTCAGTATTGCCGTTTCTACCGCTCTCATTGGGGAAAAGACACCAAAAGAAGCCCTGGATAACGCCGCAGCGGAAGTGGAAAAAGTCATGAAAAAAGCGGGATATTATTGATCCTTTCAGTCGTTCCTAACCAACCCTCCTCCTCCTCCTTTTGAATCGGAGAAGAAGGAGGGTTTTCTTCGAAGGAGATGGAATTTTGACTAAGACGAGACGGGATAACACTCCCCAATGGATTCTGATTCCCACCATTACCTTTATTCTTCTTCTAACGACCTTCCCCATGGCATATTCTTTATATAACAGTGTGATGGATACGAATCTCCTCAAACCTTATTTAGGCTCCACCTTCATCGGACTGGGAAATTATTTTTCTCTCTTACAGGATGGACGTTTCTGGGGTTCGGTGTGGCATACGGTTTATATCACTGTTTCTACCGTGGTGATTGAATTTCTCCTGGGTCTGGGTCTGGCCCTTCTGCTGAACCGGGAGATGGCTGGGAACCGGATCACCCGGACATTGATCCTCATCCCTTTCATGACCACTCCGGTGGTGATTGGCCTGATTTGGAGATTCCTTTTCAATTATGATCTGGGTATTATCAACTATGTCTTTCGCATTTTTCATCTCCCCCAGGTCTTATGGCTTTCCAATCAGTCCGTAGCTCTCAAATCCGTGGTTCTGGTAGATGTCTGGCAATGGACTCCCCTGGTAGCGCTGATTCTTTTAGCCGGGCTGCAATCTCTCCCCATCGAACCATATGAGGCCTCTTTAGTTGATGGGTGTACCCCCTGGCAGCAATTCCGTCGAATCACCCTTCCCCTCCTGAGTCCTTCCATCCTGATGGTGTTACTCATTCGGACGATGGATGCGATTAAAATGTACGATTTGATTTATGTGCTTACCGAAGGAGGCCCGGGTACTGTGACGGAAACCATCAGTTATTATCTTTATGTCATTGGGTTTAAACTCTTCTATACCGGACGAGCAGCTGCTGGTTCGTACATCCTCCTCATCATTATTACTCTGATCAGCATGCTCTTCATCAAACTGTTACGGGGACAGTACCAGGAGCAACCCTGATGAAAAGAAAAAATGAACGAATAAAAGACATTATCACTCATATTGCTGTCATCATTATTCTGGTGGTGACTCTGGTACCGGTAATCTGGCTTTTGGCCACCTCGGTCAAGAGGCCGGTGGATGTTTATGCCATGCCACCAAAAGTGATTTTTCATCCCACCCTGGAGAATTACACCACCCTGTTTGTGGAACGTCCTGGTGGTGGCCGGATTTACCACTTTCCTGTGTGATTTTGTGGGAGCATTGCTTTCTTACGTCCTGACCCGGTACCGGATTCGAAAGAAAAATAATATTGCCTTCTGGATTCTGGGTTTGCGAATGCTTCCCCCGATTGCCGTCATCCTACCCTACTACCTTCTTTTCCGGAATTTAGGGTTGTTGGATACCCGGACGGCCCTGATTCTCATCGATTTTACCATTACCCTCCCCTTTGCCGTCTGGATGATGAAGGGGTTTTTCGAAGAAGTCCCCTTAGAATACGAAGAGGCGGGCTTGGTGGATGGCTGTACCCGGTTCCAGGCTTTTTTACGGATCATCCTTCCCATTGTCAGACCGGGCTTGGCTGCCACGGCTGTTTTTTCCCTCATTTTTAGCTGGAATGAATTTCTTTTTGCCTTGATACTGAGCGGAGAAGGGGCGAAGACTCTCCCGGTGGGAGTCACCGGATTTATTACGTTCGAAGGAGTGAAGTGGGGACTCCTGGCTGCTGGGGGTATCTTTATCATCGCTCCTATCCTGATTGCCAGTTTGTTCATCCAGCGGAATCTGGTTCGTGGATTGACATTTGGTGGAATTAAATAACAGTTTCATTAGTCAGGAGGTTTTCCCATGTCTGTAAGTCGTCAATGGACACCTCGAGAGAGAGTTTTTGCTGCCCTTGCTCATAAAGAACCGGATCGCGTTCCCATCAACTTTGGTGGTTGTGCCCAAACCACCATTTTAGAGTGTCCTCCCGATGGGAAGAACTGTACCCGACTTTACGAATATCTGGGGATCACCGATTATCCCGAACCAGTGACCGGTGCCCTGGCTAATCAAGTCTACAACCTTGATGAACGGGTCATGCAGCGGTTTGGTTCAGATTTTCGACTCCTTCTCCCCCAGGGAGGAAAAATCCTTTCTGACCGGGAGGGGTCTAAAACCATCCTGGGTATCTCCTGCGGATTACGGGTCAAAAAAATAGGGTATTATGATGACATTTTTGAATTTCCTCTTCAGAATTGTACCAGGATAGAAGATATCCGAAATTACCCTTACTGGCCGAGTGATGACGAGATTAAGAAAATCGCGGAAGGGAAAAGAGAAGAAGCAAAACGGATGAAAGAAACCACCGGGTGCATCATCCTGGAAGATGTCTATCTGGCCTATCCGGCGTTACTCTATTCCCTGCTGACCGGATACGAGAAATGGCTCATGGATATGAAACTCGATCCCCATTTTTATTTTGCCCTGTCCGACAAACTTTTTGAGATCGGCCGGAAGGTGGTGGAGTATTTCATCGGAGCAATCGGAGAGGAGGTAGACATCGTCAGCACTTATGACGACTTAGGAACCCAGGAAGCTCCCATTCTGTCCCATCGGGATTATGAACGATTCATAAGGCCTTATGAAGAGAAGATGATCAATCACATTAAAAAATACACTGATGCCCGGATCTACCGTCATAGCTGCGGTTCGGTCTACGAGTTCATTCCCGATTTCATCGAAATGGGGGTGGATATCCTGAATCCGATTCAACCCCGGGCGAGGAATATGGAACCATGGCGTTTAAAGAAAGAATTCGGAATGGATCTCACTTTCATGGGTGGTCTGGATATCCAGGAATTGTTGCCCCGGGGATCGGTGGAAGACGTGCGGAGAGGAGTGAAGGAACTTATCAAAGCCTACGCCCCCGGCGGAGGATTCATTTTTGCCACCTCTCATAATATCGAGCCGGATACCCCGGTGGAGAACATCGTGGCTATGTTTGAAGCCGCCCTGGAATACGGGAAATATCCCATCGAATTTTAATTCTGGTATTCCCCCCTCACCCTACCTTTTCCCTCAACAAAATGGGGGAGAGGGAATTGAATACTTTTTTTATTATTGTGTCAGGAGGGAAAAGAGGAGCGGGAGAGTGAGACCGTTACCGTATTCGCTCACATTTACTCCCGCCAGAGCCTGTTCAATGGAAGCTTTTTCGTACCGGCACCCGGCCAGTTTTTCCTCCAGGATGCTGATTTCTTCCTTTCCAAAAAAATCTCCATATAGTTTACAGGTCTGGATGATTCCCTGATTGACATCCAGAAGGACTTCCACTTTTCCAAAATCAAACCGCCGGGACTTCTTCAGGGTATACCGGGGGGATTCCCCGTAATTCCATTCCCAGGTCCCATATTTGGTTCTCACCAATTCCTGGATTTTTTTCTCCTCTTCCGGGGTGAGATGTTTTATTTCTATCCGGTCTCCTGACCTTTCCAGCTCATCGAGGATGGCATGCTTGAACTCCTCTAGGGTAATGGGAACAGAGAGGAGCGGAAGAATATTGGTAACCCGGCTCCTCACTGATTTGATTCCCTTGGATTCGATCTTGTCCTGAGAGACCCGCAATGCCTGTTCCAAATGATCGAGGTTGATGTTAAAGAGAAGGGTCCCGTGATGCAGGCATTTCCTTTTACGAATAAACTGGGCATTCCCGGAAAACTTCTTCTCGTCGATGGTCAGATCGTTCCGATTGTTGAACTCGGCTTGTACTCCCAGTCCCCGCAGGCAACTCACCACCGGTACGGTGAAGGAACGGAAGTCAAAGAGTTGGGAGGGGATCCTTTCACCCACGATAAAAGTAAAATTCAGGTTTCCTAAGTCATGGTACACCGCTCCGCCACCGGACATCCTTCTCACCACATTGATATTATTTTCCCGGACAAAATCGGCATTGATTTCTTCAATGGTGTTTTGATGTTTCCCAATAATAATGGAAGGTCGATTCTGCCAGAGGAGGAGGCATTTGCTATCCTCCGGCAGAATGTCCATCAGGTATTCTTCCAACGCCAGGTTATAATGGGGATCTGTCGAAGGGTTTGGATAATAGATCATGGTAGAATCCTCCTGAATAAAATACACCTTCTGCAAAAGAGGGTTCATTGATATTAAACCATAACTGGTTATTTTGGATATATAATATTGAAATAAATTGTATCCGGCATTGTTTTGATTTTTATATAACAGGAGGTTGATGGGCATGAAGAGATTTGTCTGGATGATAATTCTCACGTTCGGGGCTCTTTTGGTGAGTTTTCCTTCTCTTGCCATGACCGATGGACGTTGGGTCATCAAGGGAAACATATCACAAAGTGGTCGCATCAATTTTCCAGCTGTGGAGGATAACGGTAGAATCTATCTTCTTGGTGGAACGACCGGAAAATGGGGATATTCCACCAATTCAGTCGATGTTTTTGATCCCCAGACCGGATCATGGAGTTCGGCTTCACCTATGAAGGAGAAGAAATCCAGTTTCGTGGGTCTCGCCTATCAGGGAAAAATATACGTCGTTGGTGGAATCCGGGAAGGGGGAGAGATTTACCTGAAAACTGTGGAAATTTATGACCCGGAAACCAATACCTGGTCGAAGGGAAACCCCATGCCTTCCCAGCGAGGATGGATCAAGGGGGCAGTGGCAAATGGAAAAATCTATATTTTGGGAGGAGTGAACCCTCCTTCCACTAAGAAAATGAATCCCACTTCCCCGGCCATCAACGAGGAGGGAACGTATGATTTGTTTAACCCTCATTCCCAGCAACAGAAATACTATGTTTTTCACCTAACAAACGAAGTGGAAACGTACGATCCATCGACGAATACCTGGGCTCAAGGACCCGCCATGAAAGATTCTCTGTATAATTTTGCCCTTGCTTCATTAAACGACACGATCTATCTGTTCGGGGGAGAAGATCAAAGTGGAAAGGTGCAGGATACTCTGTATATTTTAAATACCCGTACCAATTCCTGGTCTCAGGGAGCAACCTTACCTGTCGCCCGGGCGAATTTTCAAGCCGTGGTACTGGAGAACAAGGATTGGGAGCAGCGCAGTGGAATAACCGGATCTATGCTTTGGGGGGAGGGAAGTGGTTGGACAAAGCGGACCACATCTCTAGTTACGAAGTCTTTGAAACCGGAGAAGTGAATAAGAAATAAAAAGGGTATCTCATAATTCCTTGACAACGGGATGGCTTTACCCCTATTTAGTACCACAGTGATACAATGCAAAAAGGAATGTTGGCCTTAGGAATAAAACAGAGAAATCTGATAGGGTTATGTCCTTATGAATAATCACGACGAACGGGTCGCAACAGCATCGGAGTGGAAGTTGACCCCCTGGTTGTTAGCCGGAGGAGACCGGTAACATGATCAATGAGTCGGACATGAAACCGGAGAAGAATACCTTTCCCCGCTGGAGGAAAGCGACCCTGGACGAGATCGTGGAAGTGATGCGCCAGGTCCATGGCCGGGATGTCTCCCGTTACGACGAATCCTTCCTGACCAAATCCATCGACAAGAGACTCGCGGCCACCTCGATGGACACCCCCGTGGCCTATCTCGAGCATCTGGCGCAAGACCGCGAGGAAGCGGAGGCGTTGTTCCGTTCCCTGAGCATCGGTTACAGCGAGTTTTTCCGGGATCCCCTCACCTTCGCCCTCCTCGAACAGGTGGTGTTGCCCGGTCTCGCTGAAAAAAAAGAGAAAACCGGCCGGGGGGAGATCCGGGTATGGTCGGCAGGGTGCGCCGCCGGTCAGGAGGCCTGGTCCGTGGCCATCCTGCTGGAGGAGATGGCGGCCGCGCGGGGCAAACCGCTCCCCTACCGCATCTTCGCTACCGATCTGTCCCCGGCGGAGCTGACGGTGGCCCGGACGGGCGTGTACGACGCGGTGGGTCTCCAGAATGTGCGGTGGAGGCATCTGCACACCTATTTTACCCGAAAGGAAGAAAGGTATACCCTTGTCCCCCGCCTCCGGGACCGGGTGGATTTCTCCGCCTACGACCTGCTGGACGGCTATTCCGTCTGTCCACCGGTGAGCGTCTATGGGGATTTCGACCTGGTCCTCTGTTGCAACCTGCTGTTCTATTACCGGCCGGAGATCCGGAGCGCCATCCTGGAGAAGGTGCAGGGTTGCCTGGCGCCGGGCGGCTATTTTGTGACCGGTGAGACCGAAGGGGGTATCGTGAAGGAATCCGGCGGCCTGCGGGCAGTGGCCCCACCGCCAGCCGTTTTTCAAAAGATTGAACCAAGGAGGTAACCCGTGAAACTCAAAGATCTGAAGATCGGCACCCAGCTGGGCCTGGGCCTGGGCCTCATCCTGGGGCTGGTGGTGTTTCTCGCCATCATGGCCTGGGTGCAAACGGAGGAGCTCTGGCTCCAGACCAAGGGGCTCTATGACCATCCGCTCCTGGTCCGCCGGGCGGTGGGTGAGCTCGAGACCGACATCCTCTCCATGCACCGGGACATGATGAATCTGATCCTGGCGAAGAATGAGCAGGAGAGACAATCCGTCATTCCGGGCATTGACACCAGTGAAGCCGATGCCTTCCAGCAATTCGACCTCCTGTATGACCGCTATCTGGGGGACCGGAAGGATATCGACGACGCCCGCAATGACTTCGTCCAGTGGAAATCCATCCGCGAGGAGACCATCCGTCTGCTGCGAGCCGGAAAGGTCACCGAAGCGGCGGCCCGCACCAAGTCCAACGGCGTCACCGGCGCGCAGGTGGAAACGCTGATGGGACACGTCCAGAAAATCAGCGATTTTGCCAGGAACCGGGGGGATCAATTCTACCGGGATGCCGAGGCGCTCAACAGCTCCCTCAACCGTCAGTTGGCCGTCATCGTCGCCTTCATTCTACTGCTCTCCCTGACCATCGCCTGGCTCCTGCTGAAAGGGATCAAGACCCCGCTGGCGGAGCTGACGGTGGTGACGGAACAGTTCCGGCAGAACAAGCTGGACGTTCGCAGCCGATATCTCTCCGCCAATGAGTTTGGAACGCTCTCCACCGCGTTCAACACCATGGCCGATGCGATTCAGACCCAAATGCAGATCAACGAGAACGCGGCCCAGCTCGCCGGGGTGATGCTCCGAGAGGAAGAGGTGCATACCTTCTGCCGGGAGTTGCTCAAAGCCCTGCTCCAGCATACCGGTTCCCAGGTGGGGGCAGTTTATTTCCTGAACGAAGCGAAGACCGCCTTCGAGCATTTCGACTCCATCGGCCTGGGCGCTGGCGGACGCGCTGCTTTTTCCGCCTCGGAGCTGGAGGGTGAGCTGGGGGCGGCCCTGGCCACGCGCCAGATCCAGCGCATCACCGGCATCCCGGCGGATACGCGCTTTGCCTTCGCCGCGGTGAGCGGGGAGTTCACCCCGCGGGAGATCCTGACCATCCCCATCCTTTCCGGCAGCGAAGTGACGGCGGTGATCTCCCTGGCCAGCGTCCGTGCCTATGACGTGCCGTCCGTCCGGTTGATCAATGACATCTGGAGGGTGCTGACCGCCCGGGTGAATGGTGTGCTGGCCTTCCGGAAAATCAAGGACTTTGCGGAGCGTCTCGAATACCAGAACCGGGAGCTGGATGTGCAGGCCGATGAGCTGACCGAGCAGAACACCGAGCTGGAGATGCAGAAGCGGCAACTGGACGAGGCCAACCGGCTGAAGAGCGCCTTCCTCTCCAACATGAGCCACGAGCTGCGCACGCCGCTCAACTCGGTGATCGCCCTGTCGGGCGTCCTGAACCGCCGGCTGGCCAACACCATCCCGGTGGAGGAATACGGCTATCTCGAAGTCATCGAACGCAACGGCCGGAACCTGCTGGCACTGATCAACGACATCCTCGATCTCTCGCGTATCGAGGCCGGCCGGGAGGAGATCAGCCTCAGCCTCTTCTCTCTCCGCGAACTGACCGGCGAGATCGTGGAGATTCTGGAACCTCAGGCGCAGGAAAAGGGGATCGCCCTGCTCAACCAGGTGGGCGAAGACCTGCCGCCCATCACCAGCGACCTGGCCAAGTGCCGGCACATCCTCCAGAACCTGGTCGGCAACGCGGTGAAATTCACCGAGGCCGGCACGGTGGAGATCTCCGCCCGACCGGCGGGTGATGAGATCTACGTCACCGTCCGCGACACCGGCATCGGCGTCGCCGTCGACCAGCTCCCGTACATTTTTGAGGAGTTCCGCCAGGCCGACGACAGCGCCTCCCGGAAATACGGCGGCACCGGGCTGGGGCTGGCCATTGCGAAGAAATATGCCCTGCTGCTGCGGGGCGGCATCACGGTGGAAAGCACGCCCGGCCAGGGCTCGACCTTCACCCTCCGGCTGCCGCTGGCGTTGGAAATGCCGGGCGACGGGGAAACGGCGGAAGCCGAGTCCCATTCCGGTGCCGCCGCGGGGCAACCGCCTTCCTCAGCCGGTCAGGGCCAATACATCCTCCTGGTCGAGGACAGCGAGCCGGAGGTGATCCAGATGACCGATATCCTCACCCGGAACGGCTATCGGGTGCAGGTGGCGCGCAACGGCCATGAGGCCCTGGCACAAATCGAGAAGTCTCTGCCCGACGCCGTGATCCTCGACCTGATGATGCCGGAGGTGGACGGTTTTGAAGTGCTCAAGACGATCCGCAGCGTGGAGCGGACCGCCCACCTGCCGGTCCTGGTCCTGACGGCCAAGTACGTGACCCGGGAGGAGCTGAGCTTCCTGAAGGGGAATCGCATCCACCAGTTGATCCAGAAGGGCGACATCGGCAGGAGCGGGTTGCTGGCCGCCGTCGCCAGGATGGTGGCGTCCCTCCCCGAGAAGCCGGCGCCGCCGCTCCGCCGCTCCCGCCGTCCCGCGCGCCCCGGAAAACCCGTCGTCCTGGTGGTGGAGGACAACCTCGACAACCTGCGGGCTGCTAAGGCCCTGCTGCAAGAGAGCTATCAGGTCATGGAAGCGGAAGACGGCCAGGCAGGGGTTGAACAGGCCAGGCGGCACCAGCCCGACCTCATTCTGATGGACATCGTGATGCCGGTCATGGATGGCGTGCAGGCCCTCCAGGAGATCCGCAAGGACGACACCCTGCAGGACATCCCGGTGATCGCCGTCACCTCCAGCGCCATGACCGGTAACCGGGAGGAGATTCTGGCCTACGGCTTCGACGGCTATCTCTCCAAGCCGATTGATGAGGAACTGCTCCGAAAAACCCTGCACCAGGTGCTCTATGGAAACGAATGACTTGAAGATATTGGCCATCGACGACAACCGGGACAACCTGACCGTGTTGAAAGCTGTTGTGTTGGACAGACTGCCCGGGACCAGGCTCCTGACCGCCCTGGACGGACCGAAGGGGCTCGAATTGGCCCGGGCGGAGGATCCGGACGTGATCCTGCTTGATATCGTGATGCCGGGCATGGATGGGTTCGAAGTATGCCGGAGATTGAAGGCCGGCGAGCGCCTGCAGGCGATTCCGGTGGTCTTCCTGACCGCCCTCAGTACCGACCGGGAAAGCCGTGTCAAGGCCCTGGAAGTGGGGGCGGAGGGGTTCCTTTCCAAGCCGTTTGACGAGATTGAGTTGACCGCCCAGATCCGGGCCATGGCCAAGATCAAGGTGGCCAACCGCCTGCAGCGACTGGAGAAGGAACAACTGGCGGAGCTGGTTGCAAAACGTACCCGGGAACTCGAACAGGAACTGGCGGAGCGCCAGCGGGTGGATAAGGCCTTGCGGGAGACGCTGGAGCGGTTGCGCCGGGTAACGGGATCGGTCATCAATGTCATCGTCATGGCGGTGGAGACCCGGGACCCGTACACGGCGGGTCATCAGAAACGGGTGGGCGACCTGGCCCGGGCCATCGCCGGAGAGATGGGATTGCCGCCGGAACAGGTGGAAGGGATCCGCATCGCCGGGGTGATCCACGACCTGGGGAAGATTTCCATTCCTTCGGAGATTCTCAACATGCCGCGGAAGCTCTCGGAGATCGAGTATGGGCTGATCAAGACCCATTCCCAAAAGGGCTATGACATCCTGAAGGAGGTCGAGTTCAACTGGCCCATCGCCCGGATAATCCATCAGCACCACGAGCGTCTGGACGGTTCCGGGTATCCTCAGGGACTGAAGGGAGACGATATTCTCCTGGAAGCTCGCATCATTGCTGTGGCTGACGTGGTGGAGGCCATTGCCACCTACCGGCCCTACCGGCCCGCCAGGGGCATCGCGGTGGCCCTGGAGGAGATTACCGTCCACCGGGACGTCCTCTACGATCCGGCGGCCGTGGACGCCTGTGTCATGCTGTTCCGGGAAAAGGGATACCGGTTCACCGAGGAAAGATGAACTGAGGGGATGGCGCCAGGCAAGGCCGGGGAACCGGGCAAAGGCCCGACCTTTAATCTCAACTTATGGAGTTGAGGGGGCTACTGTTTGGTATATAAGAAAGATGATGCGAAAAAAAGGGGGTTTCCGATGTTACCACGAGAACGGGTGTTGCGGGCGATTGAATTTCAGACGATGGATGGGGTCCCGTATCAGGTGGAGTTTACCACTCCGGCACGGGAGAAGATGGCGGATTATCTGAAGGATCCAGATTTTGAGAAAAAAATTGGGAATCATTTGTGTTCCATTAAGCCGGTTCCTGCCAGCATGTACCGGGAGGTATCACCCGGGTTCTTTGAGGATGACTGGAAAGTGGTGTGGAATCGAACCCTGGATCCGGATATCGGGAATCCCATCCCGATTATGAATGAACCCCACATCCAGAGTCTGAAGGTCCCGGACCCGGTGGACCCCCGGCGATTCCTGGGGATGCGGGAGTTTCTTTCCCGGAACCGGGAGACCTTTAATCTTCTGCGAATGAGCCGTACCCTTTTTGAGCGGGCTTGGTCATTGCGGGGGATGGAAAATATCCTCTCCGATATGGTGGTGAATCCGGGCTTTGTTGATGATTTACTGGATCTCATCACTGATTTTAGCCGGCAGCTGATGGAGAAGGGATTGGAGATGGATTTTGACGGGGTTCTATTTGGAGATGATTATGGATGGCAACAGGGGGTGCTGATGGGGCCAAAGTTATGGAGAAAGTTTATTAAGCCACGGATGGCTCAACTCTTTTCCTTTGTCAAATCCCGGAATAAGAAGAACTTTCTTCACTGTTGCGGGAAAATCCAGGAGATTTTACCGGACCTGGTGGAAATCGGTCTCGATGGATTTAATCCTTTTCAACCGGAAGTGATGGATATTTTCCAGATCAAGAGACAGTACCAGGGAAAACTCTCGTTCTGGGGGGGGATCAGCATTCAAAGGCTGCTGCCTTTTGGAACTCCGCAAGAGGTACGGAAAGGAGTGAAGCGGATTCTCCAAGAAATCGGGAGGAACGGAGGGTATATTGCTTCACCCTCGCACGCTCTCCCGAAAGACATTCCAGTGGAGAATATTTTAGCCCTGATCGAGACTCTGCAGCAGCAACCATGACTCAGCCATGAATTCTATCCATGAATTTTCTTCAGGAGCCAGGCCAGGTTTTGGCCCAGTACTCTCATGGTTTGGATACCTTCTTCATCCGAGGTGACTTCACCGATATCCCGTCCGAAACCGATGTTCCAGTAACTTGAGCCGGGGATGATCATTTCCCGGGCCAGGAAGAAATGATTGATGGAATCCAGGGCATGGATCGCTCCGGCCCGCCGGACTGCCACGACTGCGGCTCCTACTTTTCTTTGGAACATCTGGTCATTGGCGCCAGCTACCATTCCGGCCCGGTCAATGAGTCCTTTCATTTCAGCGGTGATGTCCGCAAAGTAGGTGGGGGTACCCAGGATGATTCCATCGGCTTCGATCATCTTTTGGATACAGAGGTTTGCGGCATCGTTCTGGATGGAACAACGCTGGTTCCGATGATCAAAACACCGGTAACAGGCGATACACCCCCGGATGGTTTTTCCGGCCAGCTGGATCATTTCAGTTTCGATCCCGGCTTTTTCAATTTCTTCGAGCACATACCGTATCAGTTGTGCCGTGTTTCCCTCTGCCCGCGGACTCCCATTGATAGCGATTACTTTCATTGGTATCAGCCTTCTTTCGGGAGTGTTTTTCCCATTTCCCAGGCCTGGCCGACATACTCACCCAGGCTCCAGTAACGGTTATCAGGCATGGTGAAGATGAGGAGGTTCATTTTTTTTACATCCGGCGATCCCTGGGTCAGGTACTTCTCTTCCGAGTAGGCTTCCACCACCTCACCAATCAGTAACATATCGCCGGCAACGGAATAGATATTGCTAACGGTGCATCCCACGCAGAGTGGGCATTCTTCAATCAAGGGAACATTTTTCAATTTTCCATGAAAAACCGTGAAAAGGGTGGACTTATCGGTTTCCTTACCGGAATTCATTCCGCAGAAATCGGTTTTGATCGCTAAACTGGTATAGGGAAAATTTACACTGAACGTCTTGTTTTCCCGGATGCCGCCCGAGGTGAAATGATCCCGGCTCAGGCACACCGCCAGCATCGATGGTTCCAGGTTGACGTGGGTCATCCAGGCGGCAGTCATGAAATTGGGTTTTTCCTGTACCTCTGTTCCGATGAGAACAATCGGCATGGGATACCCAAAATTACTGGTATTGATGCTGATTTTCTTCATATTTTACCTCCTCGCTACTCCCGATGATATCCCATTGTATCATGTCCCACGAATCGTTTCTTGAATCATAATAAGGGGAAGATAATAAGGGGAAGTATCCTCGCCCTTTTTTTATTTCAGGGAGAATTCATCCTCTGGCTTACTCCTTTTCTGGGCTTCGTTTTTTTCGAAAAAAATGACAAAATCCAATTCCCCTCAAATTTCCCCCTCTTTCAATGTTATACTTTTATACTTGAACGATGGAATCACGAATAAAAGGTGGTGGAGTATGAACATTGATGAGCTGAGTGTGAATACGATACGGATGTTAGCGCTGGATACGGTCCAAAAAGCGAAATCCGGGCATCCCGGTTTGCCACTGGGGGCGGCCACTATGGGGTACGTGCTTTTCCACCGGATTATGAAATGTAATCCCCGCGATCCTTTCTGGCCGGATCGGGATCGCTTTGTCCTCTCGGCTGGTCATGGATCAGCCTTGCTGTATTCACTTCTCTATTTAACCGGGTATGAAAAGATGACATTGGATGATCTCAAAAGCTTCCGGCAGTGGGGGAGCTGTACCCCCGGTCACCCCGAGGTTGATCTGGCCCGGGGTATCGAAACCACGACCGGTCCCCTCGGGCAGGGTTTCGCTACCGGGGTGGGGATGGCCATTGCCGAACGGCATTTAGCGGCGATCTTCAATCGACCGGAATATGAACTGGTCGACCACTACACCTATGCTCTGGCTGGTGATGGTGATCTGATGGAGGGAGTGGTAGCAGAGGCAGCCTCCCTGGCTGGTCATCTCCAGCTGGGAAAACTCATCTATCTTTATGATAACAACCATATCTGCCTATCCAGCGAAACGGGCATGACGTTTACGGAAGACGTCGAGAAGCGTTTTGGGTCCTATGGATGGCAGGTTCTAACGGTGGTTGAAGGAAATGATGTTGATGCCATCGAAAAGGCGATTCTGGTGGCAAAATCCGATGCCAGCCGGCCGTCTCTTATCATGGTGAGTACGCATATCGGATACGGTTCACCCAAACAAGATTGTTTTGAAGTCCACGGTTCTCCCCTCAAAGAAGAAGAAGCCATCGAAACCAAGAAACGATTCGGTTGGCCATCCGATCAGACTTTTTTTGTTCCGGATGAGGTCCTCAATCATATGAGACAGGTGATCGATACCGGGGAAGCAAAGGAAAAGGAATGGAAGGCACTCCTGGTTTCCTATGCCCAGATTTACCCCGAGCTCATGAAACAATGGGATCTCATGATGGGTACGAAACTCCCGGCGGATTGGGATCAAGAAGTTCCGGTGTATCCGGCCGATCCGAAGGGGATCGCCACCCGGGTGGCTGGTGGACAAATCCTCAATGCCATCGCGAAATACGTTCCATCCCTGATGGGTGGATCGGCAGATCTGGATCCATCCACCAATACCGTTATCAAGGGGAAAGGCAGTTTCCAGCCCCCGGTTCCAGGTGGAGAAACGATGCAGGGGGCAGTGGCGGGACCCTTTGGATACAATGGGGTCAATATCGCCTTTGGAGTCAGGGAACATGCCATGGGGAGTATCATGAACGGATTGGGACTTCATGGTGGATTCATTCCCTTTGGGTCAACGTTCCTGGTCTTTTCCGATTATATCCGCCCGGCTATTCGTCTGGCCGCTCTTTCGGGAATCCAGGTGATTTACGTGTTTACCCATGATTCGGTAGGTCTGGGAGAAGACGGTCCCACTCATCAACCGGTTGAACAGGTGGCGAGCCTGCGGGCCATCCCCCATCTCACTGTCATCCGTCCCTGTGATGGCAACGAAACTGCCGAGGCCTGGAAAGTGGCGGTGGAACAGACCGGGAGCCCGGTGGCACTTATCCTGTCCCGTCAGAATCTCCCGGTGATCGATCGCTCCCAATTTGCTCCGGCAGAAGGTCTCCGCCAGGGTGCCTACATCCTGGCGGATTGTCCGTCTGGGCGTCCGGAGCTCATCCTGATGGCCAGTGGTTCCGAAGTCATCCTGGCTCTCGAAGCCTGCGAGAAGCTCACCGGGGAAGGATTTGCAGTGCGGGTGGTGAGCATGCCGTCATGGGAACTCTTTGAATCCCAGCCGGAAGAATACCGCCGGGCAGTTTTTCCCCCGGAAGTGACTCACCGACTGGCTATTGAATCCGGTGTCACCCAGGGGTGGCATAAATATGTGGGTTCTCGGGGGGATGTCCTGGGGATTGATCGCTTTGGGGCTTCTGCACCGGGAAAAGTGGTTCTCGAAAAATTCGGATTCACCGTCCAGAACGTGATGGAACGTGCCAGGGCACTGATCCAAAATCGGTAAATTATTACTTAACCTTTTTTGTTCCCAGTCGCCCGGCCGTTTTTAGCTGGGCGACTGGGAAGACCTATCTGGGCTTAGACCCTTAGGGGTGGTTAATGACGAATCGAAAAAGGAGGGAACTGGTGTGAGGAAAAATACTCTGGTCCTAATTCTTTCCTCTCTCATTTTCTTCATTCTTATTCCCTCTATTTCTGCTCAGCGTTTTAACCCGCATCTTGATTGGAAGGAGATCACCACTGAGCATTTCCAGGTCATTTACCAGGACTCATCCCGGGATGTTGCCGTGGAAGCAGTATCTATTGCTGAGAACATTCTCCCTGAGATGGAGCAGTTTTTACGTACCACACTGGGCTACCAGCCGGTGATTGTTTGCATCGACAATACCGATCTTCCCAATGGTTCCGCCGATCCCCTGCAGGGTGAAATCCGCATCGTCATTTCCGAACCGTATGATTTTTCATTGGGGACCCGTTTCCGAAGCTGGCTCCGGCTGGTTATCGCCCATGAACTCACGCATCTTTTGCACACGACGATTGCCAGCGAGGAAATCGCCCGCTGGCGAGAGCTTTTAGGGTTTGTGGTGCTTCCGGGAGTGATGCAGCCGATGTGGGCTTGGGAAGGGTACGCGGTGTACGGGGAGAAAAAATTTGGGGAGGGGGGACGGACGGATGATACCACCTACGATATGTATCTCCGGGAAATCGCTCTGCGAGATGGTTTTCTTTCCCCATACTTAGTGGGGGGATACAGTTTTCTCGATTCCTGGCCGGGTCGATTAGGATGCTACGTGTATGGGTCCAGTGTCTGTCAATACCTTGCAGATACTTATGGTGAAGAAAAACTTCAGGAAATCAGCCATATCCGGGGGAAAAGTTTCGCTATCTATGGTTTTGAGAAAGCCCTGAAAACCAGCTTAGGGGTAGGTTCTCAACAACTATGGGAACGATGGAAAGAAGAAAAGAAAAAGGAATATCAGCAGCAAAAATTCGAAATTGAAAAACGACCACTCACTCCCATTACCTACCTCACCAACCGGGGGTATTACAGTCGGGGAGTGAACATTTCTCCGGATGGAAAACGGATGGTTTACTTTTTAAAACATCCATACTATTTGTCCGGGATTCGCCTTTTAGAGAGAGACCAAAAGGTCGAAACGCTGGTGGTCAAAGGAACGGTGATTGGGAAACCGTCTTTTTCAACGGATGGATCCAAGCTGGTTTATGCGAAGGTGACTGAGGAGCTTTATTCATCCTGGTGTGATCTGTATATATATGATTTTTCCCGAAAAAAGGAGACAAAAATCACCAGACAGGCTCGCGCCTTCAGCCCGGTTTTCTGGGGGGATCGCGTCCTGTTTCTGCGCCGGAATACATTTCCCGAAGGTATATTTGTCCTGGATCCCGTTTCCGGTAGAGAAGAAAAATGGTATACGTTTGGACGGGACTTCCTGCCCATGGATGGCGTGCTCAATCCGGAAGGAACTCTCTTAGCTCTATCCGGGTGGCACCATGGGTTTGCCGATATCGCTCTACTGGATCTCAAGGATAAAACGTTGCATTTTGTCACTTCCGACCGCTTTGCTGATCTTTCTCCTTCCTTTTCGTCTGACGGTCGGGATCTGTTTTTTTGTTCAGATCGAACCTCGGTATACAATCTCTATGCCTTTCAATTGACTTCCGGACGGTTATTCCAGGTGAGCAACGTTCTCCTGGGACTTTTTGAACCGGTTTTGAACGGAAATGAAATTGTGTGTGTCGGATACCATGCCAGCGGTTTTGACATCGGAATGATTCCTCTGGAACGAACACAATGGAGGGAGGTGGAGCTGAACCAAAAAGAGATTCAACCACCACCGGAGACGGAACCGCCTTCCATCACTTTTTCGGAAAAACCATATCAGCCTTTGAAACACCTTCTGCCTCGCTACTGGCTTCCGCTTCCTTTGGCTTCATTCCTATGCTCTGTCCTATCAAAATCTCCTTGATGGAACCTACCGGGCTGACTTCTCGTACTGGGGGCAGTTCATGAATCCCACTCTCGATGTCTGGATGATGTGGGATGAGAGAAGGAATGAACAACGCTTCCAGATTCATTTCCCCGTTCGGGTTTCGGAAGGGGAAAATCTCACCGTTTCAGGCGGGTACGAACATTTGTTCCGGGACGACCAGTATTAGACCGATTATTGGGAGGGCTATTTCATCACGGTAGAAGAGGTTTCTTCCGGAGGTGATGATCGCTGGATGAAGGGGGACCGCTGGCAACTCACCTATCAGAATGGACACCTGGCAAAGATACCGGTGGAACGGGTCATTTTTTCCTGGAAGAAAAATTTCATCCGGGCTGGAAATTCCAGTCATTCCTGGGAGGTGGAGATGAATCTGGGGATGAGCACTCTTCCTGGTGATTTTGTCTTAGGAGGTCGAAAAACGGCCTGGGGTATAGCGGGGTATTCCCAGGAGGCGCTTACTGGGAATTTTGCCGGGCAGATTCACGTTGAATACAATTTTCCAATCCAAACCATCAACCAACCCCTGCTCAGCAGGGGCCTGGTAAAAGATATTTCGGGAAAAATATACGCCGAAGGAGGAGTGGTGGGGAGGGATACCTTTCCTTCTGAATCACTCTTCTCCCTCGGTGCAGAAGTCACCCTTCACAGTTTCATCGCCGATGAGGGAATGGTATCTCACCTTAGGGGCGAGATTCCGGTGATCTCTGGGGGAATATCATCCTTCACCCTCTCCCCCCCAGGGGGGGAGAGGGTTTTTTGGTCAACAAATCAATGATTCAATAAATCATCATCTGTTTTAGCCACGTATTGATAGTTTATTCCAGCATCTGTGCTTTTTCGGTTGGTCGGGGAACCTTGATCACCAGAACCCGGAAGGGATGATCACTCCGGTTGATGAGGCGATGGGGGCTATGGGCCGGGCTGTCGATGAGCGTGTCGGGACCGACTTCTTTTTTCTCTTCACCAATCTCCACCACCCCGGTTCCTTCTAAGATATAGAATGCCACATCCACGGGTGTAGTGTGCCGTTTGAGGGCTTCTCCGGGCTTCAGAAGAAGGTGGATGATTTCAGCATGTTCAGTGTCATAGACTTTTTGAGAATGAATTCCGTGGGGGTTCGGATTCAAATCCAGCTTCTTTACATCAATGACGTTCACAAGATCACCGTCCTTTTCTTATTTCTGTAGGATAGCCTTCAGATCTTCTTCGGGGGTGGTGATGGGAATGAGATTAAACTTCTCCTTGAGGACCCGGTATGCCGCCGGGGTAACGAAAGCAGGGAGGCTGGGTCCCAAACGTATATTTTTTATTCCCAGGGAGAGGAGGGAGAGGAGAATACATACCGCTTTCTGCTCGTACCAAGAGAGGATGAATGTCAGAGGGAGCTGATTCACGTCGGTTCCGAAGGCGTTCGCCAGGGCCAGGGCAATCTGGACGGCGGAATAGGCATCGTTGCATTGCCCGACATCCAGTAGACGGGGAATGCCACCGATGTCTCCAAAATTGAGCTTGTTGAAACGGTATTTCCCGCAGGCCAAAGTGAGGATGACGGCATCATCGGGAACCAGCTGGGCAAACTGGGTGTAATAATTTCGCCCGGGTTTGGCTCCATCACACCCCCCGATCAGAAAGAAGTGCCGAATGGCTCCTTTTTTCACGGCATCCACCACCTGCCCGGCCACATTCAGAACCGCCTGGCGGGCGAAGCCAACGGTGATTGTTTTTTCTGGTGCATCTTCGGCGAATCCGGGGGCATCGAGCGCTGCCTGGATGGCGGGGGCAAAGTCTCGGTTGGGAAGGTGGGTCACCCCCGGCCATGCCACCAGGCCAGTGGTGAATATCCGGTTTTTGTAGCTTTCTTTGGGTTTCTGGATACAGTTGGTGGTCATGATGATGGCACCCGGAAAGGTGTCAAATTCTTTTTGCTGGTCTTGCCAGGCTCCACCGTAATTCCCCACCAGGTGGGAATATTTCTTGAGTCCCGGATAACCATGGGCCGGGAGCATTTCACCATGGGTATAGATGTTGATTCCCTTTCCTTCGGTTTGTTTGAGGAGTTCCTCCAGGTCTTTCAAGTCGTGACCAGAAACCACGATGGCTTTTCCCTTCCGGGGAGTAACCAGGACCGGAGTGGGAACAGGATGTCCATATTTCCCGGTGTTGGCCTGGTCGAGGAGTTCCATGATTCGGATGTTTACCTGACCGCATTCCAGTGCTTTAGCTAAAAGTTCGTTCACGGTAAAGTGGTTTCCGGAGAGAAAATCCAGGGTTTCGTGGAAAAAGGCATACACGGCGTCATCTTCCATCCCCAGGATCTGGGCATGATCAGCGTATGCGGCCATTCCTTTGAGACTGTAGAGAATGAGGTGGAGGAGTCCGGCGATATCCTCTCCGTAATTCCTGATGTTGTTCTCCAGCGAAACGCTTTCTCCTTGCCGGATGAGTTCATCTAGCGTAGTGGCCGGTGACCACTCGGCCGGGCCGGAAAGGACTTCTGATGTCACCTGGGCTGATGGGCAGGTGGTGAGGTACATTTTTTTTGCCTGTTCTTTCATTTCATATGCTTTTCGGAGAAGAATTTCCAGCCGTTTGGGATCGAAGTTCACATTGGTGACGGTGGAAAACAATGCTTCCAGAATAAAGGTATCGATGGTCCGGCTCGTTACTCCCCATTTCTGCGCCCGATGGGCGTACAGGGAAACCCCTTTGGCAGCGTAAACGAGCAAATCTTGCAGGGCAGCAGTCTCCGGATCTTTTCCACATACTCCAAATGCTGTACACCCGGTCCCCTTTGCAGTTTGTTCACACTGATAACAGAACATGGCTGACCTCCTTTTTTAATTAAATTATTTACTCTGGTGGTACCTCTCAAGAATTTTGCGGATCACCTTGCTGTAATTCATTAACCATACCCTCTTCTTTCAGCAAATGGGCTACAGTTTTAGTAGAAAAATAGTCCATAAAAATCTTGCCCATGGTTTCTGACACTCCTCCAAAGATACAGGTACGAAACGGACACTTGCCATTTTTCATCAAGCAGCTTTCACTCAGGAGAGGACCTTCAATGGCTTCATAAATATCGAGCAAAGTGATGGTTTCCGCCGGACGGGCCAGTTTAAAACCTCCCTTTGGGCCGCGGGTGGAGAGAACCAAACCAGTTCTGGACAACCTCTGCATGACCTTCGCTAAATGAGCTTCTGATGAAGAGGTCAACTTGGCCATTTGTTTCGTGGTTAGCAGGGTAGAACGATGGAGACCGATCATCACCATGCTGTGAATCGCCAGTACACTGGCTTCCGAGATATGAAAAATACCTTTCAAGGTGTTCACCTCTTTATTATGGTATTAAAATACCATAATACCATAATAAAGTCAAGAGAAGTTTTCCGGGATTTTTTATGGTGATTTTACGAAGTCAGATCATCAGTTCGGGGTTCATCAGGAAGGAACTATGATTCCATCAGGCAAAGAAGCACAAAAAAAAGAAAAGTGGGAACGGAACGATTGAAACAAAAAAACTTACTTTTCTTTCTGAGTTTCTGTTTTTTTGGACGGTTGAGGTCCGGAAGCAGGTTTTTCTGAGCTGGGTTTATTCTTCCCACCACACCCACAGCCACACCGAGGTTCTTTTGCCATATGAATCTCTCCTTTCTGTATATGGCATAAAAAAGGACTGGATGAAACATCTTACCTGTTCTCCGTTCCCACTTTCATTCCTATTGTATCATTTTCATCCTGATATGTTCCGGGTAGCGGGAATATTGAATTTTATTTTCGTTATGAATATGTACGGTCGTGGTACACCCGATCGGAACATCGCCCTGCGAGCAACTTGCATTCTGGAACTGGTTGATGGCCGGATTTGTAAGGATATTTACCCGAAACCCTTTCATCGTCATGAAGACCTATTGGTTGCTGGGACTGAGACGAACATAGACCGGAGGATTATGGATCAGGAAAGTAAACGTTTCCGTCAGGAAAAGATGAACGGTTTTATCGTCCCGACTGTGGTATCCCACTGAAAAATCCTGGCCGAGAATGAGTTTTAAGTCACCCCCCCCGCTGAGAAACCAGGAGAGCATCTTCCAAAGTGGTACTCATGTGAACTGTTCCCTGGATACTCTCTTCGAGGTGTTTTTTGAGAGGATATCCCAGCAGGTCACTCGCTAATCCATCCATCGCCGGGCAGAAAGTTGAGTGGAAAGAGCGCGTTTGACCATCCCATCGATGGACTCCCAGATGTCTGATGTCAAAGGGGAATACCAGCGCTTTAAAAAATCCATACTCTCCTCCTTCGATGATATTCTCTCGGTCCTTTTCTCCATCATACCGTATTTTCCGATTTACCTGTACCCCCAGGAGTAGGAAAAAATTCCACCAGACATTCCGGGAAAATTTCAGAAGCATTGATATGATACAATCAGTAGGCAAGTGAGTGACAAGAATACTCAAAAGGAAGGATCACAGAATGAATAATCGAATTCCAAAAGGTACATGCCGAACACTTGGTATCTCTTTATGCCTCCTTTTTTTTCTTCTCAGTGTCCCCGTTTTTTCCGTAGGGGCGGATGAATCTTCTGCCCAATCTGGGGAAGTGTGGTGGTAATCAGTCCCACTCCTTCCCCGGTATCCAATACCTTACCGGATATCACCGTGCAACCAATTCCCACCCTCTTGCCGACCGTTTCTCCTGAACCCATTCCTCTTCCCACCCTGGAACCATCGGCAACCGCGGGATTACCGGACTTCCCGCCATCTATGAGTCCCGTTTCTTCTCCTCCTCCCGAACTGACTCCGGAACCACTCCCCACCCTTTTGATTCCATTCACTCCCGCACCGGTTCCCACCAGTGGTCTCCCTGACTTTTCCCCCACCCCGGAATCGATTCCTTCTCCCACCCCCGAACCGAGTGCCACACCATCTGATCTCATTCCGCCCACCGTCACCACCACCGATCCCATCACCGGATCCGATGACATCCCGGTCGACACTCCGGTGGTGCTCCACTTCAGCGAAGCAGTTCATGCCGGAGATGAATTTGCTTCGATCGTCATCTTGGATGTGAATCAGAATCAGATCGAACTGACAAAAGACTTGACGGAAACAACCCTCACCCTCAAAACCAATTCACCTTTTAACTCGGGTATGGTTTATCAGGTTATTCTCCCTGCCCGTTCCGTCATTGATGGGGTAGGAAATCCCCTGATTGAGACCTTTGTTTTCTCGTTTACCACTTCCCAACCAGCTCCCGTTTCCACTCTATCTCTTCCTTTCCTTGGTGGGAAACCCGCGGAGATGATCGAACTCCCGGTCTTTTTCAGTGGATACCAAAAAACCAGCCGTATTCAGGGGGAATTAGTTTTTAACTCCGAGGTCCTGCAATTTCTCGGAATTCTCCCGGGAGAAATCAACGTCAAGTGGATGGCGAGTTCGCAAATTTTGGAACCCGGACGAGTTCGGATTCTCATCCAGGAACCGGATGGGAATCCTTTGACGGGTGAGAATGGGACGATAGCCCTCATTCGGCTGCTGGTTATGAAAGACATTTCTGCTGGGAGGGAATCCCCACTCAATCTGGATAATATTGAACTCACCAGCGCGAAGGGAATGTCGTTACCGGTAAACAGGGTGAACGGAGCATTCAATGTGGTGGGGATCGAACCGACTTCTATTCCCAGTCCAACCCCAGCTTCCTCTCCCACCCCGGTTCCCACCAAAACCCCGGTTCCCACTTCCCAGAACGGTGGTCAGGGAGAAGGGGAAGTGATCTCCCTGCAGGTGACTCCCCCATTCATTGAAAAGGGAAGAGTAGGAGAAAAATATTCCTTCCAGGTGACTCTTCCCGCTACAGCCCAAGGATGGAGGGTGAAGCTCCTCTGGATTTTTGGGGATGGAACAAAAGTACTCAGTACCGAAGACACCAGTGTTGATCATGTGTATTCCAAAAAAGGACAGTTCGTATTGAGTGTAAAAGCATTCAATAAAGCGAACGGGAAAATGATCGGGATGCAAAAAGTGAAAATATCGATTGATGAACCAAAACCTCCCCTTTCTGATAATCAAACCGTGGAGATAGAGATCATTCCCGGAATCAGGAACCAGCAGCATGAACTCCAAATCTTTCGGGAGAAATATTCGAACGGAAAGTTAAAAGTCGAGTATTCCTTCTATACCTCTCCCGATGGAAGTGAAATCAGACAGGGAATGGAAACATCCTGGTATCCCAGTGGGAAAAAGAAATCCCAGGGAGAGTATCTGAATGGACAAAAAGAAGGGGTGTGGATCTCCTGGTATGAAAATGGTTCCCAGGGGCAGAAAGGATCCTACCGGCAGAACGGGAAGGAGGGCATATGGACGAAGTATTATCAAAACGGAAAAATTGAATCCCAGGGTCCCTATAAGGATAATCGGCGGGAAGGGAAATGGACGAAGTGGTACGAAGACGGCAGAAAATTTGCGGAATTTAAATGCCAAAACGATCAGATTGTCTCTGGCTCTTACAAAGAATACCGCTGAAGATTCAAACGGGTGGACGATGGACGAGAGGGATTGGTCCGTTCTCGATCGTTCCCCCCGGGGTTTCCTGGGGAAGGTTACATTTCGGATTCAAATTGAAACACTTTTTTTGAAAAGAGTGAAAGACAGGCTTCTACCACGTCCGGATCATAGAGAACCGCTTTATGACGGTTGATTTCATCGAGGGCTTCTTCCAGGTGGAAGGGAGTCCGGTGCGGTCGTTGAGAAACCATGGCTTCAATGACATCAGCAACGGAAAGGATTTTCGCTTCCGGGAGAATATCGCGTTCTTTCAGTCCTTTCGGATATCCCGACCCGTCGATTCTCTCATGATGTTGGAGAATGATATGGACCACCGGCCAGGAGAATTCAATATTTTTTAAAATGTTATAACTGATTTCGGGGTGATTTTTGATCATGTTGAATTCGATATCGGTAAGCGGGTTGGGCTTCATGAGAATCTCGCGGGGGAGATAAATTTTACCAATGTCATGGAGTAACCCGGCCAACCGGATCCCCTGGATTCGCTCGCCGGGGTATCCCATCTCATGGGCGATGGCACAGGCCAGCTGGGATACCTGTTTTTGATGGCCTGCAATGTACGGATCCCGCATTTCCACCATATTAGAAATGGCCTGGACGGTTCCTTCCATGGTTTTTTGCATGTTATCCAGCATTTGTTTGAACTGAATTTCCGTTCTTTTTTCCCGGGTGATGTCGATGGCCATTTCATAGCGAACATGGTGTCCATCCGGCCAGGGTATTGATTTATCAATACAGCGATACCAGTGCTTATCGTTCTGGTTAAAAAATTCCCATACCAGGGTTTCCCCTTTTTTTTCGTGAAAAATGGTTTGATTGGTACAGAAGATGCAGGGTGAACGAAAACCATGGAGGACCCGGAAACATTTTTGTCCCAAAACACTACCCATTTTCTTTTGCAGGGCTGGGTTGATAAACAAGATATCGTATGTTTCGGGATCAGAAATATAAATTGGCTGGTCAATTTGGTAAAAAACTGCCAGCAGTCTCTGGTGCTCATCGCTCAGAGGGATTTCTTTTTCCTTACCATCGTTAATATTCTGCATGCGCTCCCTTCAACTTTCTCCCAAATTCCTCCCTTTGGTCAAAAAAAAGGGGGGATTCCCTCAGGATGTTCATTTTAGGGGATAGGTGAATATCTTTTCCAACTCCACAACTCAACATCATTTTCAGGGTATTTATTGGGAAAGATATTCCTGGCTATAATCCAGTAAAACTTTTCCGGATGAATCATCAGCTAAAAAACTCCAGGGTAATTTTTCCAGGTCAGTGGTGGGAGTGGGCATTTCCTGCACCTGAGAGGACGCAATCAATTTATCTTTTACAGTAAAATACTCTTTTTTGAGCGTTAACTCCCGGATGTTGGTGGGATCGAAAAGAAGGTGAACGACAACCGATTGGATGTTCCATCCGGTCTCATGGGAGAAGACTTTGATTGTCCATTGAGTTCCCCCGATGTCGATCGGAATCATGTTGGGAACTGTTTTTTCTTGATTGGTGATTGTTCGTATGGTGGTCCAAATCAAGCGAGTGGTCGCGGGACTTTCCGACGTATCCAGCTGGTACTTTGCGGAAAGGGTGATGAAAGGACTGGTACCGATGGTGTTTTTTTGAATACTCTGATTATCGATGAAGTACATTCCCACCAATCCTGCGTCTTTACTGTATCCTAAACGAACCCATCCAGTAACCGACCGGTCGATGGCGAATTGACCCTTGCTTTCCGGAGAGGGAGAGGGTTTTTCTGGTGGTGGGACTTCTTGCCCATTACTGGGAGTCGATCGAGGGTTTTCCTGAGAAGGGGTGGGGGAGACAGCGGGATTTTCGGAAGGAACTGGACTTTTCCGGATTAAGAGAATGGTTTTTCCGTCCTTTTTCATATAGATGTCCCCGGTATCCGAATCCTGCCAGACCAAGATCGATGACCCGATGGTAAGCGGGTTCTTTTCTGGAATTTCACGAGTGAAAAGGGGAAGAATGGCACCAGCGTTTTCCTGATACCAGACCAGCAAACACAACACGAAAAAAATGGGCAGGATACGCTTCATCCGAAAGTCCTCCTGTATTCATTCCATCGGAGTGGTTGATGGTGAATCATGGTATTCGAATGCCCCCTCATTATCTTTTGAATTATTATATCGGAAAAAGAGATAGAACGGCCAGAGATTGTGGAAGGGAAATATTTTTTTTTATAGACAACCATACCAGTTCCTGGCACAATAAAAGATATGAACCCGTTTCCCGGTAAACACCTTCGAAGGAGTGGACAGGAATGAATTCCAGAGAAAGAGTTCTTTCTACATTGAATCATATGGAACCAGACCGAATTCCGTTAGATCTGGGCGGTACCAGTGTCACCGGGATCCATGTCAGCAGCCTGCACTCGCTCAAGGTCGCTTTGGGGTTGATCACCCCCGATGAACCAGTGAAGGTGAGTAACCCCTTTTTGATGTTGGGAGAAGTTGATGAGGATTTACGAAGAGTGCTGGGCATTGATACGATTCCACTTTCATCCCCCAGTAATTTTTTTGGTTTTCCGAATACGGATTGGAAACCATGGCGTCTTTTTGATGGAACCCCGGTTTTGATCCCGGGTCTGTTCAACACTGAACCTGATCGAAATGGAAGCATCGTGCAATACCCACGGGGAGATCGTTCTCGTCCCCCTTCCGCTCGGATGCCGGGAGGGGGATTCTACCATGATGCCATCATCCGGAAACCGGTTCTGGATGAAAACGAACTGACAGTCGAGAACCAGACCGAAGAATACCAGGTTATGAGTGAGGAACAACTTCGTTGGACAGAAGTAGAAACTATCCGGCTCTACGAGGAAACAGATTTTGCTATTATCTCTCGAGGAGTAGCGGGAACCAATTTGGGTGATATCGCTCACATTCCCGGATGTGCTCTCTTGAATCCCCGGGGAATCCGGGACGTGGAAGAATGGTATGTATCCCTGGTAACCAGGAAAACCTTTTTGCACGATGTGTTTACCCGGATGACCGATATTGCCTTAGAGAACCTTCAACGTTTTTACCAGGCGGTGGGGGAAAAAATCCAGGTGATCGTCGTTTCGGCCGCTGATTTTGGGTCACAGAATGGTCTTTTTATATCCCGGGAGTTGTATGAGGTGTTGTTCAAACCCTTCCACAAAAGAATCAATGCCTGGATCCACCAGCACAGTGGATGGAAGACATTCATCCATACCTGCGGTTCGGTAAAGGAACTTCTCCTGGACTTGCATGAAGCGGGTTTTGATATCTTGAATCCGGTTCAGATTTCCGCTGTCAATATGGATCCTGGATCCCTGAAGAAAGAGTATGGTGAACTTTTTACCTTTTGGGGAGGAGGTATCGATACCCAGCATACTCTTCCCTTTGGAACACCGGAAGATATCCGTCAGGAAGTGAAGCATCTGATTGACGTTTTCCGTCCGGGGGGAGGATTTGTGTGGAATACCGTCCATAACCTGCAAGCCAATATCCCTCAGGAAAACCTGATCACTCTTTTCGAGGCATTCAGAGCGTGTCGATAGCTTTCAGGGCAAGGAATCCGGGGAGGGGGTTACCAGGAGTGAGGCAAGGAAGTCCCGACACTGTTCCAGTCGAGGTAGTTTTCTCATGGTATCGGTCAGGGAGAGAGCGATATCATCTCGGGTGTCTGAGATCTCTCGCTTGATTTTTTTCCCGTCCTTGATAAGACGTTGAGCCTGATCAAATGAATTGTGAAATCCTGCTTGCCTGGTCTGGAGTTCGTTTTGGAGACGACTGGATTTTTTGAGAAGCGTCAAGGCCTCTGGTACGTGAAGGAAAGGACGGAGAAGGGATTGAATGTTTTGGATGAGTTCCGAGATATGGTTGGCCTGTTGTTGAAAGCATTTCTGGCTTTTTGCAAACTCATTGGAAAAGTCTTGCAACGACGGTTGGCTTTTTTCATCGATTAAGGCCAGGAGAACATCACCCTCATCGAGCGTTTTGGGTACGGTATCCAAAAGAATGATGATGCGTTTTCGAAATTCTTGCCGGTCTTCTTCTTTCATTTTTTGCCATTTTTCGGGGAAAGCCTTATCTTTCCAGGAGATCACTATCTGTGTGACATCCCATTGTACGTCCTTGATGGTCGAACGGTAGGTGCCAAGATCATTCAACAGGTGTTTCCACTCGGGAAGTTGATGGGAAAGAGACCGAACAGTGGAATCTCCCTTGAGACCACACCGGAGAATACTGGTCAGGAGTCGTTCAGCCTGGTTGATATCTGATTGAGCAGCTCTGATCCGTCCTTCGTCCAGAGTCTCGTTTTGGGCCGAGGCGACCATCCCACTGAATATCAGAAAGAATAGTATTCCCAGTAGCTGGAAAAGATGAAGTGCCAGAGTTTTTGCCTGACGTCGTTGTCTATTCATAATACCAGACTCTTTTGGACTTCCATCATGTTGAACATCACTCCGTTTTTTAACGATCGACGTAAGGTCTGTTCCAGTTCTTCTGCTTTTTGGTTGGCATTATGGACTTTGTGTTCTGGAGTGTCAATCCGAAGAAACGGAAAGTATTTTTAAAAACAGAGAAAAGGAAAAATAGCGATCTGACCGCCATATTTCTTTAAAAATGTGATTTTTCATTGCTCTGATGGTAGCATAGGTGGGCATAGTTGTCTTTTCATTCTTGACAAACATCTCCAACAAGTGCTAATTTTATTTAAATTTATTTTATGGAAGGGGATGATATTTTGAAAAAAATCGTATGTTTGGGACTGATGTTGGTGGTTCTTTTGGGAGGGTCTTTTTCCACTTTGGCCCAGGATACCATCCGAATTGGCGCGAACCTGGAAATGACTGGCGCGGTTGCGGCTTATGGACAGATGATTTGGGAAGGTATCAATTTAGCAAAAGAGATTTTGGGTGACACCGTTCTTGGGAAAAAGGTCGAGCTGTTTTTGGTTGATAATAAGAGCGATAAGGTGGAATCAGCCAATGCCGCGATCCGTCTCATCGAGAAAGAAAAAGTAGTGGCCATTATTGGACCTGCTATCAGCGGGAGTATGCTGGCCATCGGACCCATCTGCGAGGAGCAAAAAATCCCCGTTATTTCTGCCTCAGCCACCAATCCGCTGGTGACCCAAGGGAAGACCTATGTGTTCCGCGCCTGTTTCCTGGATCCCTATCAGGCAGCAGCCGGTGCCGAATTTGCCAAGACCGATCTGAAGGCTGCCCTCATTTGCCGGCAGGCCCGAGACATAGGATTTTAAGGAACGATTCTTTCTGACGATGGTGCCGACGCTCCGGAACTCTTCAGCGTTGGTGGCGATGCGGTAGAAGGGATCTATCATACGGCCATTTGGGATGCCAACAAGGGCTTGAACGAGCTGGCTCAGAAGTATATCGATAAGTATGAAGAGAAATATAATAAGACATCCAGTTCCTTCAGCGCATTGGGAGCAGACACCTACGTCATTCTCATAAAAGCCATCGAAAAGGCGGGAAGTGCCGATCCGGTCAAAATTCGGGAAGCCATGGAAAGTACCAAAGACCTGGATGTCATCACCGGGAAAGTGACCATTCAGAAGGGCGATGCCATTAAACCGGTCGTGGTTCGAAAAGTTGAAAAAGGGACCTTTGTTATCGTCAAAACTATTATTCCGCAATAATCAATGAAGGCCGGGCAGTAAACTGCCCGGCCAAGGAAGAAGAAGAGAATGAACCTGGTCACATTTTTCCAGCAACTCATGAATGGTATCTCCTTGGGGAGTCTGTATGCCCTTCTGGCAATTGGTTATACCCTGGTGTATGGTATCCTGGGATTGATCAACTTCGCTCACAGCGACGTTTTCATGTTAGGAACCTACTTCGCTTTTTTTATGATTGGTGTTTTCCTTCTTCCCTGGTGGCTTTCGGTGCTCATTGCCATCGGTCTCTGTGCGCTGGTGGGGATGGCTATTGAACGAGTGGCCTATCGGCCTCTTCGGAATGCCCCTCGAATTTCCGCGTTGATAACCGCGGTAGGAGTCTCGTTCTTTCTCGAGAACCTGGGCTTGGTGACCGTCGGTGCCCGCCCAAAAGGATTTCCCCGCCCAGAACTCATGAAGCATGTGTATTTTATTGCCGGTGCCCGGATTCAGGGAGTGACCTTTTGGGTTCCTATTATCAGTGTACTTATTCTTATTGTCCTCTTTTTCATTGTGTATAAAACCAAAGTGGGAATGGCCATGAGAGCGATGGCCAAAGATATGGAGACCACTCGTTTAATGGGTGTGAATGTTGATCAGATCATTCTTTATACCTTTGCTTTGGGGTCGGCATTGGCCAGTGCCGGAGGAGTTATGTGGGCCTGTAAATATCCCCAGATCAACCCGTTAATGGGGATATTTCCCGGGTGGAAAGCGTTTACGGCAGCGGTGATCGGGGGAATCGGAAACGTGGTCGGGGCCATGATCGGAGGGTTTATCATTGGATTGGCTGAAATACTGATTGCTGCCTTTTTCCCCAGCCTGACCGGTTACCGTGATGCCTTCGTTTTCGCTCTTCTCATCGTCTTCCTGCTTATCAAGCCAAGCGGCATCATGGGTGAAACGTTGAAGGAGAAAGTATAAACCAATGATCAAAAAGAATAAACGAGATGCCATTCTCACCCTGATTCTGTTTGTTCTCATGATGTTTGGAGTGTGGTTAGCCAATCGCTATCTCAATGCTTACCTCATCCGTATTTTTAACACCGCCTGTATCTACCTGGTGGTAGCAGTGGCCTTTAACCTGATCAATGGAGTAGCCGGTCAATTTTCCCTCGGTCCGAATGCCTTCATGGTTTTGGGTGCCTACACCGTGGCCATTCTCATGCTCCCCATTTCGCAGAAAATCGAAGTCTATTTCTTAACCCCATTAATGTGGCCTTTTAGTGCTTTTTCTTTTCCACCTTTTCTGTTTATCGTCGCGCTGATATTGGGAGGGTTTGCGGGAGCGCTGGGTGCTCTGGTAATTGGTGTTCCCACATTGAGGTTGCGGGGAGATTATTTAGCCATTGCTACTTTTGGATTCGGAGAAATAGTCATCGTTCTGGCGAATAATTTTATCCCACTGACGAATGGAGCGCTCGGTATCAAAGGGATTCCCCAGTACACCAATCTCTGGTGGACAGCGGGCTGGTCTTTTGTCACGGTGTACCTGATCAAAAGCCTGGTCAATTCCAGTTTCGGTCGGGCATTGAAAGCCATCCGGGAGGATGAAATCGCTGCCGAATCCATGGGGGTGAACCTTTTCCGGCATAAGCTTCTGGCCTTTGCCCTCAGTGGCTTTTTTGCTGGTATTTCCGGGGGATTGTTTGTCACCTTGATCAGTACCGTTTCTCCCTCCCTTTTTACTTTTGGGATGACTTTTAATCTCCTCATCATTATTGTTTTGGGGGGCTTGGGGAGTATCACCGGTTCGGCAATCACTGCTATTTTGTTCTCTTTTCTGCAAGAGATTCTCCGGGAAGTGGAAGCACCACACACCATTGGTTCCTGGACCTTCCCTGGTATTCCGGGGATGAGAATGGTGGTTTTTTCTGCGATGCTGGTAGTGCTGATGATTTTCTATCGAAAAGGCCTTTTTGGGGGCAGAGAACTTTCCTGGCAACGGATCATCGATTGGTGGAGCCGAAAAAAGGTGGAAAATGAACACATATGATAAACTCGTTCTATC
>JAPLGF010000009.1 GCA_026390275.1 Candidatus Atribacteria bacterium | reverse complement strand
CTATACCAACTTACTCCCTGCCCTATATAATTCAAAAATTCTTAAAAGTACTTCCAACTCAACAACTCAACATTTTCACCAAAGGTGAGGAGTGAGAAGTGAATTATGAATCGTAAAAGATGGGGAATTGGTAAACCACATCATATGAGATGTTATTCAGGTAACGTGATACCAGCAGCCTGGGGTAAGACCACAAAGCCTTCCTGACGGGCTGCGATACCCAATCTGGCATCGAGGCAGACAAACCGGCAGGTCGCTTCATTGCCATCGGCCCAGACGATGGCTGCGGCCAGCGGAAGAGCGTCCGCCGTTCTCAGGGGGTGGGTCATCAGCAGGCGGGTGGCGATCGAACGGACTCTTTCGCTGGGAAGGACTTCACTCCAGACTTCCGACAAACGTTTCACGAATTCCAGAGCCCAATCCACCGTAATGTTGGTCAGTTTCCCCTTTCTTTGCCATCGGGAAAGGGCGGAACGGCACTCCAGGACAGTCCCCCACCAAACCACCATGTCGCTCTCTTCTCTGGAGATCTTCTGCATCGCCTGAGAACCTGATTCCTCCAGAAAGAGAGGAATCAACGCCGAGGAATCCCAAAACATCATCGGCCTTCCTCTCGGTCCGGCAAGAGCGCTTTCAGTGCCCCATCTCTCTCCAGGTCTAATAACCGTTCGAAAACCTCAGTTGAGATACCGCGGCAGTTTTCACTCCTTACCTCCGCTTCCCCCTGTCGCCCAACTGACCCTATTGGTAGAAACATCATCAACAGGAGGTGTGTACCATGGCAGTGATTGCCACCGAACAGGTGAACCGTCTGCGTATCCGCTTTGAGAACGGAACCAATCCCACCACCGGATCCGCGATCTTCGTGACCAATTCCTGGGGGAACGTGAAAGCAGCGGCTCCGGATCAGGACGTCTACGATACCGCCAACGCCCTGGTAGCGCTGAGCTCCTTGACCCCCCACGATGTGCTTCTCAATGAAGGGAAAGATCTCAGCGAGTAATCCGTTTCTGATCATCTATTCTCGGAGGTGAATACTCATGGCTCAAGTATTACGCATGACCTTTGTGAACGAGGGAGGCGGAAAAGTCTCCCTGAATTTCAAGAACCCCAAGACCGGGCTCACCGGGGCGGAGGTGAAGACCGCCATGGATGCCGTTATCGCCAAGAACATCTTTGAGAGTGCGGGCGGGGATCTGATATCCGCTGACTCCGCCTTGATCATCGATACCACCGATACGGCCCTCACCTTAGTTTAATGGCAGGGAAAGGAACCATCCAGGGGGAGGGAGTCTCCCTCCCCCTGGAAAAAGACTTCTACTATCTCGCTAAAACCGTGGAGAAGATGGATAAGAAGATCGAACGCTACGATGAAACCATCCGGTCCCTGGAAAAAGAGCTCGCCTCGGTAAAGGTGTGGAGCACTCTGGCCACCCTCCTGGGGCCCGGTATCGTCATCGCCATCATCCTGCGGGGCCTGGGGGTGAAATAATGACAGAGTTCATTACCGAAAACCCTGATGCGGATAAAGATGATGATAAAGCTATCCTCCTCATCGAGGAAGCTTCTCGCTATCTATCCCTGGCGGCTGCTTTTCTCTCTGACGCCCAGATCGTCCTTAATGCCTTGCGAACTGACTCCGAACCCCTGAGTCACAATGACCTGGCCCGATTTCATCTCAACTCCCAGGCGGTGATGGAAGGTTTCTCCTTCCCGGAAGAGATTTCTGTCATCCTCACCATC